>NZ_JCAFUS010000006.1:0-232211 GCF_059371555.1 Stenotrophomonas sp. YJH_SMC_10
GCGGTTCAGGGAGAATCCGGCGTGGGGACCCAAGCTACTTCTCGGTCGCAAGACCTGGATCCACACGGTCGCCCACGCCGGGCTCTCGGCACCCAAGGTGCCAGATCGGCAAGAGATAAGATCCACGCCATGCGTGGATGGGCCGTTCAGCCGTTCTTGATGCCAATCGCAAGGCACCCTGCGATGATGTCGGGAACCCGTGCCGTCCTGCGCCGGTCAAAGGCCCCCATGAACCTGCCACCGCCGATGCCCGAAACCGTCCTGCCGCCGCCCGCGCCGGCCATCTCCCGCCTGCATGCGGCATTCACCCGGTTGCGCGATGCGCTGTCGGCCGAGATCGTCGGCCAGGCAGCTTTGGTGGAACGTCTGCTGATTGCGCTGCTGGCCGACGGCCACCTGCTGGTGGAGGGCGCGCCCGGCCTGGCCAAGACCACGGCGATCCGTGCGCTGGCCTCGCGCCTGGACGCTGATTTCGCCCGCGTGCAGTTCACGCCCGACCTGCTGCCGGCCGACCTCACCGGCACCGAGATCTGGCGCCCGCAGGAAGGCCGTTTCGAGTTCGTGCCCGGCCCGATCTTCCACCCGATCCTGCTGGCCGATGAAATCAACCGCGCGCCAGCCAAGGTGCAGTCGGCGCTGCTGGAAGCCATGGGCGAGCGCCAGGTCACCGTCGGTCGCCACACCTATGCGCTGCCGCCCCTGTTCCTGGTGATGGCCACGCAGAACCCGATCGAGCAGGAAGGCACCTTCCCGTTGCCGGAGGCGCAGCTGGATCGCTTCCTGATGCACGTGCGCATCGGCTACCCGGACCAGGCGGCCGAATCGGAAATCCTGCGGCTGGCCCGAGAGCGTGCGCGTGGCGCATTGGGCGAGGCCGCGCCGGCGCCGGACAAGATGCCGATGCAGGACGTATTCGATGCCCGCCGTGAAGTGCTGGACCTGCACATGGCGCCGGCGCTGGAGCGTTACCTGGTCGAACTGGTGCTGGCCTCGCGCGATCCGTCGCGCTACGACGCCGGCCTGGGCCGCCGCATCGCCTGGGGCGCAAGCCCGCGCGGTTCCATCGCGCTGGAGCGCTGTGCCCGTGCACGTGCCTGGCTGGCCGGTCGCGACTTCGTCACCCCCGATGATGTGCGTGCGGTCGCGGCCGACGTGCTGCGCCATCGCGTGCTGCCCAGCTATGAAGCCACCGCCGAAGGCTGGGACGGCGAGCGCCTGGTGCAGGAGCTGCTGGCCCGGGTGCCGGCACCCTGAGCCTGCGCATGACCGATCGATCCCCGGAACAGGTGCCGTCGTCCGTCGAAGGTGACGGCCTGCGCCCGCAGCTGGCCGAGCTGGTCGCACTGCGGCGCCTGGCCCAGCGCCCGCCACCGCCGCGCCGCGGACGCACCGGCAACGCCGGCCAGGCGCCATCGCCGCTGCGCGGACGTGGCATGGAATACGCCGAGTCGCGCGAGTACGTGGCCGGTGACGACGCGCGTCACATCGACTGGCGGGTGACCGCGCGTACTGGCCGCGCCCACACCAAGCTGTTCCAGGCCGAGCGCGAGCGGGTCAGCCTGATCGTGGCCGACACCTCGCCTGCGCTGTACTTCGGTACCCGCGTGCGTTTCAAGTCGGTGCAGGCCGCCCGCGCCGGTGCCGTCGCGGCGTGGTCGGCGCAGCGCCGTGGCGACCGCGTGGGTGCGCTGCGCGGCAGCGATCGCGAAGCGCCGATCGCCCCCGCAGGCGGGCCACGCGGCGTGCTGCGCGTGCTCGATGCGCTCAGCCGCTGGTATGCACAGCCGCCGTCGGACGATCTGGGCCTGGAGCGCGCGCTGGACCATGCCGCCCGCGTGCTGCGCCCGGGGGCCCGCATGTTGGTGCTGGCCGACCCGCAGCAGGCCATCCGCATTGCGCCGGCGCGCTGGAGCGCGCTGGCCCAGCATCACGATCTCAGCCTGGTGCTGCTGGTCGATCCGTTGGAACTGCAACCGCCCTCGGCGGCGCTGCAGTTCCAGACCGCACAGCAGCGCGTCGGCCTCGATCTGCGTCGCAGCGAGGTGCAGGCGCACTGGCAGGCGCATTTCGTTGAGCCGCTGCAGGAACTGCGCCGCCAGCTCGGCGCGCGCCGGGTCGACGTGCAGGTGCTGTCCACCGATGCGCCCAGCGACGCTTGGCTTGCGCCGTCACCGACCGAGGTACCGGCATGAGTGCCAGCCTGCCGCTGCGTGATGTGCAGCTGCCACCGGCGCCTTCCTGGTGGCCGCCCGCCCCCGGTTACCTGATGATCGGCGCGGCGGTCGTGCTGGTGCTGCTGGTGATCGCCGTGCTGGTGTGGCGGCGTCGCCGCCGTCGCCAGCGCTGGCTGCAGCTGTTCGACCAGGAACTGGCCACCGCCCCGGATGCCACCGCCGAACTGGCGGCGATCGCAGGACTGCTGCGCCGTGCCGCCCGCCATGCTCGGCCGGGCAGCGAATCGCTGCGCGATGACGCCTGGTGGCAACGCCTGGATCCGCAGCGCACGTTGCCTGAAGACCGCCGCAGCCTGTTGGCTGAAGGCGCTTATCGTCCGCGGGTCGACAGCAACGACGTGGCGGCCGTACGCAGCTGGGCGCGCGAGCGCTATTTGGCGATGCTGCTGGAGCGCCGCCGATGAACCTGTGGGTGAGCTACTGGCCATGGCCGGACCTGCAGCTGGCGTGGCCGCTGGCGCTGTTGGCGCTGCCGTTGCCGCTGCTGATGCGCGGGTGGAGGCGTCGTGCAGCGCCGGGCGCCGCACTGCGCGTGCCCTATGCCGCCGCCGAGCTGGAAGCGCTGTCGGCGGGTGGCCGCGTCGACGTGTCGTGGTTGCGCACACTGCTGCTGTGGCTGGGGTGGTGCGCACTGTGCATCGCGCTGGCACGACCGCAACAGCTCGGCGAAGCCATCACGCCCCCGCAGCAGGGGCGACAGATGATGCTGGCGATGGACGTGTCCGGCAGCATGGGCGAGGGCGACATGGTGCTGGGCGGCCAGGCGGTCGATCGTCTTACCGCAGCCAAAGCGGTGCTTGCCGACTTCCTTGATCGTCGCGCGGGTGACCGCGTCGGCCTTCTGATCTTCGGTGATCGCGCGTACACGCTCACGCCGCTTACTGCCGACCTGGCCAGCGTGCGTGACCAGCTGCGCGACAGCGTGGTCGGCCTGGCCGGGCGCGAGACCGCCATCGGCGATGCCATCGGCCTTGCGGTCAAGCGCCTGCGCAGCCAGCCGGAGGGGCAGCGCGTGCTGATCCTGTTGACCGATGGTGTCAGCAATGCCGGTGTGCTGGAGCCGCTGCGCGCGGCGGAAGTCGCGCGCGCCGAGGGCGTGCGCATCCACACGGTCGCGTTTGGCGGCGATGGCAGCATGCGTCTGTTCGGCATTCCCATTTCCACCGACCAGGATCCGGTCGACGAGGCCACCCTGAAGAAGATCGCCAGCATGACCGGCGGCCAGTTCTTCCGCGCGCGTGACACCGCGCAGCTGGCCGGGATCTACGCAGAGCTCGATCGCTTGGAGCCGGTCGCCGCGAAGGGGCCGAGCCTGCGCCCGCGCGAAGAACGCTATGCCTGGCCGTTGGGGCTGGCGTTGCTGCTGGGCGCACTGGCCTGGCTGTGGCCGGAGCGTCGCCGATGATCGCGTTTGCTTCGAATCTCCCCGACTGGAACGTGCTGCACTTCCTGCGGCCCGAGTGGCTATGGGCGCTGCTGGCGCTGCCGCTGATCCTCGCGCTGGCGCTGTACCGGCAACGGCGCAGTGATGCGTGGCGGCAGGCCGTGGACGCGCACCTGTTGCCACATCTGCTGGCCGCGGGTGCCAAGCGTCGAGTGCGCCTGCCCTGGGCGCTGCTGCTGGGCTGGACACTGGCATCGCTTGCGATGGCCGGGCCGAGCTGGCGGCAGCAGGCGCAGCCGATGTTCCAGGCCAGTGCGCCGCTGCTGGTGGTGCTGGACCTGTCCAGCCGGATCAGCGCAACCGATCTTCCGCCGTCGCGCCTGCTGCAGGCGCGGGCGAAACTGGGCGAGCTGCTGCGCGCGCGCCAGGGCGGACAGGTGGGGCTGGTGGTGTACGCCGATGATGCCTACACCGTGGCCCCGCTCACCGACGACGGCAGCAACGTCGCGCTGTATCTGGATGCGTTGTCACCGGACGTGATGCCACGCGATGGCCAGCGTGCCGACCGTGGCATCGACTGGGCAACACGGTTGATGCGGCAGATCGGCGCGTTGCAGGGGCAGATTCTGCTGGTCAGCGATCAGGCGGATGGTGAAGCTGCACTGGCCGCGGCGCAGGCGCGCAGCCTGGGCCTGCAGGTGTCGGTGCTGGGCCTGGGTACGCCGGCTGGTGCGGCCTACCGCGATGGCAGCGGGCAGATCCGCCAGGCGTCCCTGGACGAGGCCAGCCTGCGTGCGGTGGCCACCGCAGGTGGCGGCCGCTATGCACGCATCTCTGCCGATGACAGCGACCTGCGCGCGCTCGGCGTGCTTGACGCGCGCGACGGCACGGCGGCGCAGCGGCCGGGCGAAGGCAAACAGTGGCTTGACGAGGGCTTCTGGCTGCTGCCGCCGGTGATGCTGCTGGCATTGCTGGCCTTCCGTCGTCGCGCGGTGCTGGCCGCGGTGCTCGCGGTCGGCCTGCTGCCGTGGATGAATGGCGCACAGGCGCAGGTGCCTGCGACGCACGCTTCGCCGGCCGCGCAGGGCACGCTGTGGAAGCGTAGCGACCAGGTGCAGCATCAGCGCCTGGCCGAGGGGGTTCAGGCGTACCGCAAGGGCGACTTCGCCACGGCACGCAGGCAATTCGAAGGCATCGACAGCGATGCCGGGTGGTACAACCTGGCCAACACGCTGGCACGCGAAGGCAACTACGACGAAGCGATCGCCGCCTACGACCGCGCACTGGCGCTGCATCCGGGCATGGCCGATGCAGTGGCCAACCGCGCCGTGGTCGATGCTGCACGCAAGCGCAGGCAATCCGGTGGCGGCCAGGGCCAGGATCAGCAGACGCCGCCGCAGAAACAACAGGACCGTTCCCAGGGCAAGCAGAATCCGCAGGGACAGCAGCCGCAGCAGGGGCAGAAGGACCCGGGGCAGGGCCAGCCACAGCCAGGGCAGCAGGGCCAGCCCGGGCAGGAGTCTGACAAGGCGCAGTCGAGCCCGCAGCTCGGCCAGCGGGGCCGCGATGGCCAGCAGGCACCGCCGCAGGTGGAAGATGCCAAGGCACAGGCGCAGGCCGATGAACAGCAGCGCCAGCGCATGCAGCAGGCGATGCAGCAGGCACGCGAGGGTGAGGCCGGCAAGGACGGCAAACCGGTACCGGGCAGTGAGGGCCGCACGCCACGCCAGCGCGAGGAGCAACAGGCGGTGGAAGCGTGGATGCGGCGCGTGCCGGATGACCCGGGCGCCCTGCTGCGGGCCAAGTTCCAGCTGGAAAACGAACGCAGGAAGAGGGAAGGGCGATGACGCGGTCGACGAACATGCACCGGCGCTGGCCGAGGTCGCTGTTGGCAGTGCTGCTGCTGTGGCTGCCGCTGCTGGCGTGGGCGCAGCCGCGTGCCTGGCTCGACCGCGACCGTATCGCAATGGGTGACACGGTCACCCTCAATGTCGAGAGCGACCAGGGTGCGCCTGACTTCACCCCGTTGCGCACCGACTTCGACTTGAGCGGGCAGACCAGCAGCCGCCAGGTGGAGTGGAGCAATGGCAGCATGCAGCAGCGCAACCTGTATGGCGTGGCACTGACGCCACGGCGCAGCGGTGCGCTGGTGGTGCCGGGCCTGCAGGTGGGGAGCACGCGGACTGCGCCGTTGACCCTGCAGGTGGATGCGGCTGCCGTGGCCGGTCCGGACAGCAATGCGATGGCCTTCATCGAAACCGTGGTCGACGACCCGACGCCGTACGTGCAGCAGAGCGTGGGTGTCGTGGTACGGCTGTATTTCGCCTCGCAGCTGGCCTCCGGCGAGCTGGTGCTGGACACCCCGGCGGGCGCGTCATTGCAGCGCGTGGGCGATGACCGCACCGATGTGCGCCAGGTCAATGGCCGCCGCTACAACGTGGTCGAACGGCGTTTCCTGCTGATCCCCGAGCGCAGTGGCGCCTTGCGGCTGGCCGGTGCGCGCTTCAGTGGGCGCAGCGCCGGTGGCTTCTTCGATGACTTCTTCGGCGGCGGCGACGGGCGCATGAATGCTACCGGCGCCGACCGCACCCTGCAGGTGCAGGCCCAGCCGGCACAGGCGCCGCAGCCGTGGCTGCCGCTGCAGAGCCTGCAGCTGCGCTACACCAGTGCGCCGACCCAGGCCCGCACCGGCGAAGCGGCCAACGTGGTCGTCGAGGCGGTGGCCGAAGGCGCGACCCGTGCACAGTTCACCGACCTGCCGGTGCCCGATGTCGGCAACGCCGCGCAGGTGTTCGCGGAACCCGCGCAGTACGAAGAGACGTTCAACGGCAGTACGCCGCGGCTGAAGATCACCCGCCGCTATTCGATCGTGCCGCGCCAGCCGGGATCGCTGGTGGTACCGGGGCCGCGCCTGCCGTGGTGGGATGTGCGCGCGGGGAAGGCACAGGAAGCGACGTTGCCGGACCTGACGCTGGCCGTTGCGGCCGGCAATGGCGGTGGCAGCGCTTCACCCGCACCGCTGCCGCCGATCGACACCGATGCCGCGCTGCCCGGTAGCGATGGACAGGACGCGCGTATCGCGGCAACCGATCCACGCGCCAGTGGCCTGACCGAGCGTCCGTGGCCATGGATGGCGGCGGCCATCGGCCTGGCGCTGCTGTGGCTGCTGACCCTGTTGTGGGGCTGGCAGCGAGGTCGCCGCCCGCGTTCCGCAGCACCGGCAGCCGGCACGCCCGCTGCGCCGGCCGTGGCGACCGGACGTGCCGGCGTGGCCGAACTGCGCCGCGCGCTGGATGGCGAAGATTTCCACGAGGTGGAAGCACGGCTGTGCGCAATGGCCGGGGTCGAGCGCATCGAACAGGTCATCGCGCGGCTGGATGACCCGGTGCAACGCCAGGTGCTGCAGGATCTGCAGCAGGCGCGCTGGGGCGGGCAGGGCGATCCGGGTGCGCTGCGGGCCCGCCTGCGCGGCGCCTTCCGTGACGGACCGCACTGGTCGGCGGCGGCGGGTGCCGCCGACACTGGCCTGGCGCCGCTGTATCCGCCGCGGCGAACCTGAACCGGCGCCGCTTGCGCGCTTTGTTAGAGTGCATTCATTTTTCGAGGAAACCCGCGTATGACAGCAGCTGCTGCCGACAAGAAGAAGTTGCCCCTGCATTGGAAGATGGGCATCGGCTTTGCGATCGGCCTGGTCCTGGGACTGACCGTGCATGCCCTGGGCGGCAGCGTCGGGGGTCTGCAGGCCGGTGCCAAGTGGGTCATGGACTACGTCACCACCCCGGCGTCGGGCCTGTTCCTCAACCTGATCTTCATGCTGATCGTGCCGCTGATCTTCTCGGCGCTGATCATGGGCGTGTCGGAGATGGGCGACATCCGCGCCCTTGGCCGCATCGGCTGGAAGACCCTGGCCTACACCGTGCTGCTGTCGGGCATCGCGGTCGGCATCGGCCTGGTGCTGGTCAACGTGCTCAAGCCGGGCGCGGGCGTGGATCCGCAGACCGCAGCACTGATGCTGTCGGAGAACGCCGAGCGCAGCAAGGAAATCGTCGCCGGCATCCATGGCACGCCGAAGGGCATGGACATGCTGCTGTCGATCGTGCCGAGCAACGTGCTGCAGGCCGCTTCGGACAACGGCGCGATCCTGTCGCTGATGTTCTTCGCGCTGATGTTCGGCATCGGCATGGTGCTGACCGATGATGAGAAGGTCGCACCGCTGCGCCGCGCCATCGAAGGCGTGTTCGAGATTTCGATGACCCTGATCAACCTGGTCATCCGCCTGGCCCCGTACGCCGTGGCCTGCTTCATGTTCAACCTGGCCGCGCTGTTCGGCTTCGAGTTGATCATCCGCCTGGGTGCGTATGTGGGCGTGGTGGTGCTGGCGCTGGGCCTGCACATGATCGTGACCTACGGTACTGCGGTGTGGCTGTCGGGCCGCTCGCCGCTGTCGTTCTTCCGCGATACCCAGGAAGCGACGGTGATGGCGTTCTCCACCGCCTCCAGCAATGCCACCCTGCCCACCGCGCTTCGCGTGGCCGACCAGATGGGCCTGCCGCAGCGCGTATCGCGCTTCGTGCTGACCGTGGGCGCCACCGCCAACCAGAACGGCACCGCACTGTTCGAGGGCGTGACGGTGATCTTCCTGGCCCAGTTCTTCGGCGTGGACCTGAGCATCGGCCAGCAGTTCATGGTGATGGCGGTCTGCATCCTCGGCGGCATCGGCACCGCCGGCGTTCCGTCGGGTTCGCTGCCGGTGGTGGCGATGATCTGCGCGATGGTCGGCGTGAACCCGCTGGGCATCGGCCTGATCCTGGGCGTGAATCACTTCCTGGACATGTGCCGTACCGCGCTGAACGTGACCGGCGACCTGGCCCTGACCACGCTGGTGGCCAAGGGCGAGTCCCACGATGGCCCGGCCCTGGCACCGCACCAGGACTGAGTCCAACGCCCCGCCCCCGTACTCCGGGGGCGGGTAGTGCCGGCCGCTGGCCGGGTACGCGTCATCGCATGCGCGCTGCCGCTCCCACGTTTCGCGATGCGAATCGTGGGCCCCCTTATCGGCCTCCACACCCCCGCGCCTTTGGCGCAGCCCCCGGACTCCGGGGGCGGGTAGTGCCGGCCGCTGGCCGGCAACTTCATGATCTTCATCGAATTCTGCGCAACTGCCGGCCAGCGGCCGGCACGACCGGGCAAGGTGAACTGACCCCCGCCCGGTGACTATGGGACAATAGGCCGCCCGCACGTCCGCGGCCGCCTCCCGATTCCGACAGAACCATGACGCAGCCTACCCGTCGCCAGTTGGCCAACGCCATCCGCTTCCTTGCCGCCGATGCGGTTGAAACCGCAAAGTCCGGCCACCCCGGCATGCCCATGGGCATGGCCGACATCGCCGAAGTCCTCTGGAACGACTACCTCCGCCATAACCCGAGCAACCCGCACTGGTTCAACCGCGACCGTTTCGTGCTGTCCAACGGCCACGGTTCGATGCTGCAGTACGCACTGCTGCACCTGAGCGGTTATGACCTGCCGATCGAGCAGCTGAAACTGTTCCGCCAGCTGGGCAGCCACACCGCCGGCCACCCGGAGCGTCATGAGACCCCGGGCGTGGAAACCACCACCGGTCCGCTGGGCCAGGGTTTCGCCAATGCCGTGGGCTTCGCCCTGGCCGAGAAGCTGCTGGCTCAGCGCTTCAACCGCCCGGAGCTGGAAGTGGTCGACCACCGCACCTGGGTGTTCATGGGCGATGGCTGCCTGATGGAAGGCGTGTCGCACGAAGCCGCGTCGCTGGCCGGTACCTGGGGCCTGCACAAGCTGGTCTGCTTCTGGGACAACAACCACATCTCCATCGACGGCAACGTCGAGGGCTGGTTCACCGACAATACCCCGGAGCGTTTCGAGGCCTATGGCTGGAACGTGGTCCGCGACGTCGATGGCCACGACCCGGAGAGCATCAAGGCCGGCATCGAGGCCGCGCTGTCGCAGAGCGACAAGCCGACCCTGATCTGCTGCCGCACCACCATCGGGTTTGGTTCGCCGAACAAGGCGGGCAAGGAATCCAGCCACGGCGCACCGCTGGGCAAGGACGAGCTGGAAGCCACCCGCAAGCAGCTGGGCTGGGAATACGGCCCGTTCGAGATCCCGCAGGCGATCTACGACGGCTGGCGTGCCAACGGCGCCGGCACCCTGCGCCAGGCCGAGTGGGAGCAGCTGTTCGACAAGTACGCCAGCCAGTATCCGGCGGAAGCGGCCGAGCTGACCCGTCGCTCGCACGGCGAACTGCCGGCCGACTTCGTTGGCAAGGCCGATGCCTACATCGCCCAGGTGGCCGCTGAAGGCCCGACGATCGCTTCGCGCAAGGCCTCGCAGCTGGCCATCGAAGCCTTCGCCCCGCTGCTGCCGGAAATCGTCGGCGGCTCGGCCGACCTGGCGCACTCCAACCTGACCCTCTGGAAGGGCAGCAAATCGGTTGCCAGCGACGACGCCAACGCCAACTACGTGTATTACGGCGTGCGCGAGTTCGGCATGACCGCCATCGCCAACGGCCTGGCCCTGCACGGTGGCTTCATTCCGTTCGACGCCACCTTCCTGGTGTTCAGCGACTACGCCCGCAACGGCGTGCGCATGAGCGCGCTGATCCCGGCCCACGCCATCCACGTCTACACCCACGACTCGATCGGCCTGGGCGAAGACGGCCCGACCCACCAGCCGGTGGAGCACCTGGCTTCGCTGCGCTACATCCCGAACAACGACGTGTGGCGTCCGTGCGATGCGGTCGAGTCGGCGGTGAGCTGGAAGGCCGCGATCACCCGCCAGGATGGCCCGAGCTGCCTGGTGTTCAGCCGCCAGAACCTGCCGCACCAGCCGCGCAGCGCCGAGCAGATCAAGCAGATCGAGCGCGGCGGCTACGTGCTGGCCGATGCCGCCGGTACCCCGGACGTGATCCTGATCGCCACCGGTTCGGAAGTCTCGCTGGCCACCGAAGCCAAGGCCCAGCTGGACGCAGCCGGTATCAAGACCCGCGTGGTCTCGATGCCGTCTACCGATGTGTTCCTGCGCCAGGATGCGGCCTACCGTGAAGCGGTGCTGCCGAATGCAGTGCGCAAGCGCGTGGCGGTGGAAGCCGGCGTCACCGGTTTCTGGCGCCAGTTCGTCGGCCTGGACGGTGCGGTGATCGGTATCGACACCTTCGGTGCCTCGGCTCCGGCAGACCAGCTGTACAAGCACTTCGGCATCACCACCGCCCACGTGGTGGAAGCGGCCAAGTCGCTGTAAGCCGCTTCGCGGTGCAATGAAGGAAAGGCCGGCGCACGCCGGCCTTTCTCGTTCTCCAGACCAAAAAAAGGGGACGGAGGGGATTAAGTCGTATGTGCACACACGACTTGATCCCCTCCGTCCCCTTTTCCTCTGCTCGGCCCGTTCCGCCCGGCGGTGCTGCTGTCGCGTTGGCCTCTTCATCTGATCTGCGTTCTCTGCGAAAAGGAGGGCCGGCCGAGGCACCCCTCAGAAGTAGTCATGGACAAGACGCGCGGCGCAGAAAACCACGGTGGATTTGCGGGGTGTAAGGTGATGCCTTACACTGTCGTCGCATGATCGTCAGCTTCAGGCATAAAGGCCTGAAGGCGCTCTATGAGCGGGGCGACATTTCCGGAGTCCGTGCCGATCATGTGGCTCGATTGCGGCGTTTGCTTCTGCAGCTGGATCAGGCCCGTCTGCCTGGGGACATGGGGCTGCCCGGAAATCGCCTGCACCCCCTGCGCGGGAGCTATAGCGGCTACTGGGCGGTAAGTGTCTCGGCGAGTTGGCGATTGGTGTTCCGCTTTCGTGGGCTCGACGTCGAACTGGTCGATTACCTTGATTACCACTAGGAGTCTGCTCGATGCCGTTGCATGATCCGCCGCATCCCGGGGAATCGCTGCGCGAAGATGTCCTGCCGGCGATCAGTATGTCGATCAGTGCGCTGGCACAGCATCTCGGCTATTCGCGCGGCCAGCTGTCGACGATCATCAACGGGCACGCCGGCATTTCCGCAGAACTCGCATTCCGCCTTGAGCTTGCAGGTCTGGGCAATGCTCGCATGTGGCTCGCGATGCAGGCGGCATACGATCTGTGGCAGGTCGAGCATCGAGCGCATCCACCGATTGCCCGCCTGTATCTGGAGGATTCAGTGAGGAGCGGACAGTAGCTCCACGTCATGCGTGGATGAAAAAAGGGGACGGAGGGGATTAAGTCGCATGTGCACATACGACTTAATCCCCTCCGTCCCCTTTTTTCAGGCAGTGCGCGCCAGTGCCAGGCGCAGCAGTCGCGCGTCCAGGCGTTCGGCGAAATCCTTCGGCGCCTGCAGGCCCATGCGCTGCAGGTACACCGCATCGCCGTCGCCTGCCGGTTGGCGCAGCGCTGCCCAGACGGTACGCAGCTTGCCGGCGCGGGTCTGCGTATTGGCCTTCAGCCAGGCCAGCGCCTTCACCAGCACCTGCTCGATCTCGTTGAAATCGCTGCCCAGCGGATAGTCGGGCAGGCTGCCATCGGCGCGGAACGGGGCCAACGCCGCTGCCAGCGCCTGCGGCGTGTTGCGCTGCTGGCGCGCCGGGTCCGGTTGCGCGGCCGCCAGCAGCTTGCGCGAGGCCTGCGCCTGCTGCAGCAGCTCATCCTGGAACGGCGCCTCGGTGATCGCGGTCATTGCGTGCACGCAGTCCTCGTCGGTCAGCCCGCGCAGGTCGGCGATGCCGTATTCGTTGAGGTAGATGTCACGCAGGTGGCGCGGGATGGTGGTGTGCCCGTAGTTCCAGCGCACGTTGGATGCGCGCTGGCCCTTGTCATCGCGCGCGGCGCGGAACATCAGCACGCTGCGCGCTTCCGGCAGCGCATGTGCCATCGCCACGAAGTTGTACTGGCCGCCCACACCGGATACCACGCGTCCATCGTCCAGCGCGTCCGACACCGCCGCGCCCAGCGCGGTGGCCATCATGCAGGAGTTGAAGAAGCGCGCATGGCGGCGCTGCAGGCGTTCCAGCGTCTCGTTGCCACCGTACAGCTGGTTGATCTCGCTGATGCGGCGCATGCCGATCGCGCGGCATTCGTCTTCCGGCAGCGTGCGCAGCCACTCGTAGAATTCCGGCGAGCCCAGGTAGAACGCGCCGTGCAGGTACTCACCCTCGGCGGCCAGGGTGGCGTGGTCGATCGACAACGTGCTGCCGTTCTCGATGCGCTGCATCAGCGCCAGGTCGTCGTGCACCTTGCGCTTGATCACCCCGGTCTGCACCAGCCGCCGGAAGCCTTCGTTGAGCATCTCGCTGCAGCCGTACAGGCCCACCTCGAACGGATCCAGCCCGCCGATTTCCTGCACCAGCGGGTGGCTGGCCAGCTGCGGATCCAGCGCGTGCAGCACGCGGCGGTAGCGCGCGTTGTCGGTGTGGCGCAGCACCAGTGCATGGCTGAGTGCATCGGCCAGCGTGCCGATGCCGATCTGCAGGGTGCCGCCGTCGCGCACCAGCGTGCTGGCGTACAGGCCGATGGCGTAGTCGGCATCGCCGACCGGCTGCCGCGGCAGCCCGAACAGCGCCGGATACGGCGGCGGCGGAGTGATCACCAGATCGAAGAACGAGACATCGACCGTGGCCGAGCCGCCCAGGTAGGGCAGCTGGGGATCGATCTCGGCGATCAGCAGCGGACGCGGCAGGCCACGGGCGGTCATTGCATCCAGCGTGTCCTGGGTGATGTCGTTGTTGCACGACAGCGAAAGCCGGCGGTCGTTCGGGCGCATCGCCACCTTCTGCACGATCACCTGCGGTGCGCGCTGCGCGACCGCGTCGGCGGCATGGGTGTAGTTCAGGCTGGTATAGCTGGATTGTGCCTGCCGCGACCCGAGCAGGGCGCCGGATTGCATGTAGAACTCTTCCACCTGCACATGTGCCGGCAATGCGTCGCGCGCGATCGCATCGGCGTAGGCCAGGCGCGGGAAATCATCGCCGAAATGGCGCTGCGCGAACGGCGCCAGGAAGCGCGCCTCCAGGCCGTTGCCCCGCGCCTTCGGCGGGTTCAGCGACAGCGCGGTATACAGCTGCAGCGGCCGCGAAGGATCATGTTCGACGCGTACGTAGAGGGCATTGAGCAGCCGATGCGGCTTGCCCAGTGCCAGCGGTGCCCCGATCCGCAGCGGCCCGTCCACGCGCGCAAACAACCAATCGACGGCGGCGTCCAGGTCGGTGAGGTGTTCGGTCATGCGCGGCGGTCCTGCGTGTGGGGGAGTGCGGGCATTACAGCATGTCGGGCTTGAACCGCCGTCGACGCGAGACTTCCGCGCCGGACACCATGAACTGCCCATCGCCGCGGTAATGCACCGTGCGCGGCAGTTTCGGCCGGGGCGCAACATGGGCGCGCACGATTTCCCAGACAAACAGGTTGCTCGACGCCACCTGGCTGTCGTCGTACAACCGGCATTCGAAGCACGAATGGCATTGGCCAACCAGCGGCGCGCCGACCTCGCGCGCGGGCAGCGCATCGAGCTCGAAACGGGCGAACTTGTCGACCTCGCGGCCGCTGCAGTTGCCGATATCCACCACGGTATCGAGCAGTTCAACCCCGGGCACGTTGATCACGCACTCGCCGCTGCCACGCGCCAGCGCATGGCTGTGGTTGGCGTCCCACAGGTAGGTGGCGACCCGCGAAGGCGAGAAGCCCATCACCATGTGCCAGCCCATCGTCATCAGGTTGCGCTGGCCGCGCCAAGCGGTACTGACCAGCACGATCGGGCCGGGTTCGAGGAAGCGGCGGGCCTGCTCGACCGGGAAATCCTTCTTGGGCAGCGCTTTCATCCGGGGCCCTGGGCGGGAGGGATCGATGCTGGCGCAGCCGGGATGAACCTGGAGTCGAGGGGCTTGACAGGTGGTTCGATTACGCGCGTAATCGGATCATCGATTACGGATGTAAACCATGACCCCGATCAGCGAAGCCGAAGCCGTTGTGATGGAGGTGCTGTGGCAGCAGGCACCGCGTAGTGCCGACGAAGTGGTCGCCGCGCTGGCCCACCGCGATTGGGCCGAGCCGACCATCAAGACCCTGCTCAACCGCCTGCTGACCAAGGGCGCGATCGCCGCCGAGCGCGATGGCCGGCGCTACCTGTACCGGCCGCTGCTGCAGCGCCAGGCGTGGGTGGAGGCGCAGAGCCAGGACTTCATCGGCCGTGTCTTCGAAGGGCGCGTGGCGCCGCTGGTGGCGCACTTCAGCGAGCGCGGCCAGCTGAGCGCACAGGACATCGCCGAACTGAAGAAGCTGATCCAGGAGCTGGACCATGACTGAGCTGCTCGACGGACTGTGGCAGGCCAGCCTGTGGCTGGCAGTGGGCGTAGCCCTGCTGGCGCTGATGCGGCCATTGCTGGTGCGATTGGGCGGCGCTGGGCTGGCCTACCGCAGCTGGTGGCTGCTGCCGCTGCTGCTGGTGGCCCTGCTGCTGCCGTTGCCGCGGGCTGCGTTGTTGCAGCAGGTACCCACGCTGCCGCTGAAAGTAATGCCCGGTGCCATCGATGCCCTGAACGGGCCGTCGTTGCCATGGGCCGGGCTGCTGCTGGCGCTATGGGCACTGGGCATGGGCCTCTGCCTGCTGCGCGACCTGCGCGCGCAGCGTCGTTTCCAACGGCGGATGGGCTCACTGAAGCCGCGCGCCGATGGCAGCTGGCAGGCCAGTGGTGACCCAGGCCTGCCAGCGCTGGTTGGCCTGTGGCGGCCGCGCATCGTGGTGGGCCCGGACTTCGATCAGCAGTTCAGCGCACAGGAGCAGGGACTGATCCTGCAGCACGAGCGCAGCCACCGTCGCAATGGTGATCACTGGGCCAACGGCGCGTTGCTGCTGGCGCGAGCGGTGTTCTGGTTTCACCCGCTGCTGCCATGGGCCGCACGCCGCTTCCTGCGCGACCAGGAGCTGGCCTGTGATGCCCGCACCATCGCCCCGCAGCCTGCGCTGCGCGGCCTCTACGCCAGCACGCTGCTGAAGGCGCAGCTGGTTCACCCGGTTGCGCCAGCGGTCTGCCATTGGCGCAGCCAACCCGTGTTGAAGGAGCGTATCGCCATGTTGAAGCAGTCCAAGCGGAAGGCACTGCCGTGGGTGTCCGGTCAGGTGCTGGTGGTCGGGTTGTGCGTGGGAATGGGAGCGGTGGCGTGGGCCAGCCAGGGCAGTGCGGTAGGAAGCCCAAGGATCGGTGTCGAGCCGTTCGAGCACGCGGAACCGGATGCGGCCAAGGCGGGGCTGGACCGTCCGATCCAGGTCGACAGGATGCCACCGCCGTCCTATCCGAAATCCGCGTTCGAGCAGCGCCAGGTAGGCGTGGTGAACCTGCGCGTGGAGGTGGATGCGCAGGGGCGTCCCAGCGATGTCCGCGTGCTCAGTGCCACCAATCCGGGCGTGTTCGATGCGGTGTCGATCGCTGCGGCACGCAGCTGGACCTATCGGCCGGCGATGAAGAATGGCAAACCGGTAGCCGCTGCCGTACGCATTCCGATCACCTATGCCATGGACGATACCGGGGAAACCCAGTGAAGTCCGCGCCGCTGATCATGGCGGCGGCGTTGCTGGCGGGGTGTGCGAGCCAGGACCGCCTGACCACCGTCGATACGCGCAGTGAGAATGTCGGCCACCAACGCCTGCAGCCGCAGGCGGGCGGCGGCAGTGGGCAGCTGCAGGTGTATGCGCTGGGTGCGACCGAAGGCTACCGGATGCCGCAGCTGTACGCGGCACCGGACCCGGAGGTCGGCGATCGTGACCCGCGCGCGGAACTGGCGCCGACCACCATCTGCCTGCAGGTGGTGGTGGATGCCAATGGCGCCGTGGAGCGCAGCCTGCCATTGACCGATCGCCCTGAGTGCGCGGCAGGTGCTGCGGGCGAGAATGCGCCCCTGCTGCAGGCCGCGCAGGAGGCCGTGGCGATGTGGAAGTACTCGCCCGCTGCGGTCTGCCACTTCGCGGCGGGAAGGGTGCCTGCCGATCGCGGTGACTGCCGCAGCGCCGAGCGCGTCGAACCGGTGGCGGTCACGCTGCAGTACGCCTTCACCTTCGAGATCGTGAAGGGCCGCCACGTGGTGCGCACGCAGGGGAAATGATCGTTTGCGATGAAAGTAGCGCCGGACCATGCCCGGCGGGCACAGCGATGGCGATCAGGCCCCGCCCTGGATGTTGGCCTTTACTGCGGGCTGCATCAGTGCTGGCTCGTCCAGCGTGGCATCGCGGGCCTGGCGCACGCTGACGAACTCCGCCTCGGCCACGCCTTCGTGCACGTGGATGTTGTGCGCGCGCTGTTCGCCGATGGTGGTTTCATTGGCGAACCCGCGGCCGCCCGGACCGTAGTCGTGGCAGACGAACACGCGGGTGGCGTCGGGCAGTGCGAGCAGGCGCTGGATCGAGCGGTACAGCTGCGCGGCGTCGCCGCCGGGGAAATCGCAGCGGGCGGTGCCGCCATCGGGCATGAACAGCGAGTCGCCGGTGAACAGCGCATCGCCGATCAGGTAGGCGATGCTGTCGCTGGTATGGCCGGGTACGGCGATCACCTGGCAGCGCTGTTCGCCCAGAGCGAAGATTTCGCCATCGCTGAACAGGTGATCGAAGATTTCATCTGCCGCAGGAAGCTGCAGGCCGTAGCGCGGCGCAAAGGTGGCCTGCACCGCGCGGATGCCTTCGCCGATGGCCAGCGTGGCCTGCGGGAAACGTTGCTTCAGGCGGCGCCCGGCCGACACATGGTCGGCATGGGCATGGGTCTCCAGCAGCCAGCGCAGCTGCAGGCCGTGCTGTTCGATCGCCTGCAACGCGGCATGCAGCGGCGCTTCACTGCTGGCGTCGGTATCCGGGTCGTAGTCCAGCACCGGGTCGATCAGCGCTGCCTCGCCACTGGCCGGGTCGCTGACCAGATAGCTGAAGGTGTTGCTGTCACGGTGGAAGAACGACTGCACCTGGACCGGCATCGGAATGCTCCTCAGCGCGTGCCGAGCACGCGGTTCAGCAACTGCGCCAGGTTCTCACCGGCCAGTCGCAGCTGCGCTTCGGCCAGCGGCCGGTAGCGCTCGGTGTATTCGTCACCGATTTTACGCGTGGCCGGATAAACGCCAGCTTGCATGGAGATGCGGCAGCTGGCCTCGGCCCACGTCTGCGGGTCGCGCTGCGGGTTGGACTGCCGCGCCAGCTTCGGCGCGCGCTGGCTCTGCAGCACCGGCAGGTAGCCGGCATCGTCCAGCTTGCGGGTGTTGAGCATGCCGCTGTCCCACAGCGAGTGCAGATTGGTACCGCGGTTGCCGAACTGCAGCTGGAAGTCGTTGCCGCCCTTGTCGTGGGCATAACCGGCGTGCATCGGCTGGTGGATGTCGCCGACCAGGTGCACGACGAACTTCAGTGCCTGCAGGCGCTCGCCGTCGGTCAGGCTGCGGTCGCCGAGGATAGCGCTCTGCGCCTTGAGGGCTTCGACGATGCAGTTGCCGTTCTTGCAGTGTTTCGGTGCTTCGTAGTGGCAGTCGTCTTCGGCAATGTTGACGTAGTGCCAGCCCGCCGAGCGACGGCCCAGGCCCGGGTCCTTGGCGCGCAGCTGGTCGGCCCAGGGCGCGATGCTGGCCAGGGTGGCGTCCGGTTCGGTGGCCAGCAGGCGGTCCACTTCGGCGCGGGCGGCGGGGTTGAGGCGGGCGTCGGCGACTTCGGCAACCAGGCGGTGGCCTTGCGCGCCCCAGGCGTGGGCAGGGGCGGCGACGGACAGCAGGGCCGGCGCCAGGGCGGCGGCGAGGAACAGGGAGTGCAGGGCTTTCATGCGCCCATTCTAGCGGGGTAGGTGGATTGAAGAGCGGCGCGTTCCTGTTCCGAAGTGGGAGCGCAGCGGAAGGAGCGGCGCTCCCCGCCTCGCCCCAGCTCCGGAAACGCTTCAGTCCCAGGAACAAAAAAGCCCCGGCAATCACCGGGGCAACATGCTGCGAGGGTTTTGCGTGTGGCGGGGGAGCGGGGGCGAAGCCCCCGCGTTCAACACTCCGCTTAGAACTTGAAGACGTACGAAGCGCCGTAGACCAGCGGATCGATGTTGACCGTGCCGATCTTCTCGCCGTTCAATTTCACCTTGCTGTCGATGTCGATCCAGCGCATGTCCACGCGCAGGGCACCCTTCTCGCCGATCGCGAAGTCCACGCCGGCGTGTGCGGCCAGGCCCCACGAATCCTGCAGCTTCAGCTTGCTGCCGGCCAGCGCACCAGTGGTGTCTTCGCTGAAGAAGGTGGTGTAGTTCACGCCCGCACCGATGAACGGCGACACCTTGCCCTTGCTGTTGAAGTGGTACTGCAGGGTCACCACCGGCGGCAGCTGCTTGGTGCTGCCGACGCGGCCCAGGCCGTTGATGTTGATGTCGTGCTTGAACGGCAGCGCGGCCAGCACTTCGATGCCCAGGTTGTCAGCGATGAAGTACTCGCCGGTGATGGTCGGCTTGACGTCGTTGTCGACGTCGACCTTCAGGGTGCCGCCGGCCAGCCAGCCGTTGTTCGACTTCGGTGCCACTTGGTGCACGCCGGCCGAAACGGTCCAGTCGCCCTTGGACTGGGCCATGGCCGGGGCGGCGGCGAGGGACAGGGCAGCGGCCAGGCTGGCCACGATCAGGGGGGAGGTCTTGCGCATGGGGGTGTTCTCGTTGCTGGGTGGATGGCGACAGTCTCGGCCTCACGCCGCGCTAACGCTTTGATCCGGATCAAATCCTGTCCGTGGGCCGGCCGGCGGTCCCGGCTGGCCCACGGTGGCCAGCGGCGGTTTGCTAGACTTGTGGGCCCTATCCATCCCGCCGCACCTGTCGCGGCCGCAGGAGCTTGAGAAATGGCAATCAAGGTTGGTATCAACGGTTTCGGTCGCATCGGGCGTAACGTCCTGCGCTCGGCGGTGCTGAACTTCGGCGACGACATCGAAATCGTGGCCATCAACGATCTGCTGGAGCCGGACTACCTGGCGTACATGCTCAAGTACGACTCCGTGCACGGCCGCTTCAAGGCCGACGTGGCGGTGCAGGGCAACGACCTGCTGGTCAACGGCAAGAAGATCCGCCTGACTCAGGAACGCGACCCGGCCAACCTGAAGTGGGATGAAGTCGGCGCCGACGTGGTGCTGGAAGCCACCGGCCTGTTCCTGACCAAGGAAACCGCGCAGAAGCACATCGATGCCGGCGCCAAGAAGGTCATCATGTCCGCCCCGTCGAAGGACGACACGCCGATGTTCGTGTTCGGCGTGAACGACAAGACCTACGCCGGCCAGGCGATCATCTCCAATGCGTCGTGCACCACCAACTGCCTGGCCCCGCTGGCCAAGGTGATCAACGACAAGTGGGGCATCAAGCGCGGCCTGATGACCACCGTGCATGCGGCCACTGCCACCCAGAAGACCGTTGACGGCCCGTCCAACAAGGACTGGCGCGGCGGCCGTGGCATCCTGGAGAACATCATTCCCTCGTCCACCGGTGCGGCCAAGGCCGTCGGCGTGGTCATCCCGGAACTGAACAAGAAGCTGACCGGCATGAGCTTCCGCGTGCCGACCTCGGACGTGTCGGTGGTCGACCTGACCGTCGAGCTGGAAAAGGAAGCCACCTACGCCGAGATCTGCGCCGAAGTGAAGGCACAGAGCGAAGGTCCGCTGAAGGGCATCCTGGGCTACACCGAAGACAAGGTCGTGGCTACCGATTTCCGCGGCGAAACCTGCACCTCGGTGTTCGACGCCGATGCCGGCATCGCCCTGGACGGCACCTTCGTCAAGCTGGTGACCTGGTACGACAACGAGTGGGGCTACTCCAACAAGTGCCTGGAGATGGCCAAGGTCATCGCCGCCAAGTAAGGCTGGCGCAGATCGCAGACGGACCCCGGCCTGGCCGGGGTTCGTCGTTCAGGGGGGCCGCCCTGTCGTAGCATGGAGCCGTCGACCGCCGCCGCTGGGGCGCGGGATCGCATTGGAAGCACGCAATGGAAGCACTGATAGCCCTGGTCGTACTGGTTCTTCTGGCCATCCCGCTGCTGCTGGTGGTGGCACTGGTGATGATTGCCGGCCTGCGCCGCCGCGTTGCCGCCCTGGAAGGCGCGCTGGCCGCGGGGCCTGCCACCGCCACGCCCGCCGCCGCGCCTGAACGGCCTGTGGCCACGCCCACCGCCAGTGCCGACCCCCCGTTCCTGCGGCCGGTCGTCGCTGCGGCGTCGCAACCCCCTCGGCCCCCGGTGCGCGAAGCAGCACCCGCCGACGCACCTGCACCACGCCCGGCTGCACCACCGCCGGTGCCGCCGGTGCCGGTGCAGCCGCCATTGCCTTCCGAACCGGCCCTGCCCAACGTCATCGAGCGCGGCATCGGTGCGGTCAAGCGCTGGTTCACCGAAGGCAACGTGCCGGTCAAGATCGGCATGCTGGTGCTGCTGGCCGGTGTCGCGGCGCTGCTGAAGTACGTCAGCGACCAGGGCTGGCTGGTGCTGCCGATCGAACTGCGCCTGGCCGGCATCACCGTGGCTGCGCTGGGCCTGCTGGCATTCGGCTGGCACCAGCGCGAACGCCGGCGCCTGTTTGCGCTGGCGCTGCAGGGCGGTGCCATCGGCGTGCTGCTGCTGACCATCTTTGCGGCCTTCAAGCGCTTCGACCTGATTCCGCCGGCCTTTGCCTTTGCCAGTTCGATCGCACTGGTCGCCGGGCTGTGCGTGCTGGCGGTGGTGCAGAACTCGCGCACGCTGGCCGTACTGGGCATCCTGGCCGGCTTCATGGCACCGCTGTGGCTGTCCACCGGCAGTGGCAACCACGTGGGGTTGTTCAGCTACTACGCCGTGCTCAACGCGGGCATCTTCGCCATTGCGTGGTTCCGCCCATGGCGCGCACTGAACCTGCTGGGCTTCGCCTTCACCTTCGGCATCGGCACCTTCTGGGGCGTGCTGCAGTACGTACCGGACAAGTTCAGCAGCACTGAGCCGTTCCTGCTGTTGTTCTTCGTGTTCTACCTGCTGATTCCGCTGCTGTACGCACGCCGCCAGCCGGCCGGCCGGCGTGACCTGGTCGATGGCAGCCTGGTGTTCGGCACGCCGCTGGTCGCGTTCTCGCTGCAGGCGGGCATGCTGCACGCGCAACCGATGACGCTGGCCCTGTGCGCGCTGGGCCTGGCCGCGATCTACGCGGTATTGGCCCGGGCGCTGATCGCACGCGCCTCCTATACCGTGCTGGCGCAGTCGCATGCCGTGCTTGCGGTGGGTTTCGCCACGCTGGCGGTACCGCTGGCATTGTCGGCGCGCGCCACCGGCGCGGTGTTCGCGTTGGAAGGTGCCGGTCTGGCATGGCTGGGGCTGCGCCAGAAGCGCTGGCTGCCGCAGGTGTCCGGCGCCCTGCTGCAGATCGGCGCCGCGTTCGCTTTCGTTGCCGGCGGCGACCATTGGCATGAGGACCTGCGCTTCCTGATCAATCCGACCGCCATCGGCGCGCTGTTGCTGGCCCTGGCCGGTTTTGCGTCGGCGTGGAGCTACCAGCGCCGGCCGCGTCATGAGGTCGCACTGGTGTACTACCTGTGGGGCCTGCTGTGGTGGCTGGGCGGCCTGGCCCATGAGATCACCCGCTTTTTCCCGTATCGCACCGAAGTGGACGCGTTGCTGGTGCTGGCCGCGGTCACTGCCTGGCTGGCGGCCGAAGTGCAGCGTCGACAACCGGCGCGTGCGCTGGGCGTGACGGCGCTGGCGATGCTCGCGCTGGGCTTCCCGCTGGCCCTGATGCAGAGCGATGCACACCACCAGCCGTTCGCCGGCTATGGCGCGCTGGCCTGGGCGGTGTTCGCGGTCCTGGGCGTGCGCACCCTGCTGTGCCTGCGCCAGGGCGGCGATACCGTGGCCCGCATCGCGCAGTTCCTGTGGTGGCTGCTGTGGCCGTCGCTGCTTTCGCTGCTGGCCCTGTGGGGAGGCGGCGAAGCCGATCTGGCACAGGGCTGGACGACCCTGCTGGTGACCGTGCCGTGGCTGCTGATGGCGGCGCTGTCGCTGTGGCGCTGGAACGCGCTGCGCTGGCCGCTGGGCGAGGCATTCGACCGCGTGCGTGTGCCCCTGCAATGCGTGCTGTTCGGCCTGCTGTCGGTCGGTTGGTTGTTCGGCCAGCTGCTGCCGGGCGACGCCGCACCGCTGCTGTGGCTACCGGTGCTGAATCCGGCCGAGATCGGCCAGTGGCTGAGCCTGTTGCTGCTGGCGCGCTGGCTGTACGGCGACCAGGCACCGCAGGGGCTGCTGAAGATGCGCCTGCCGCTGCTGGCACTGGCGGCCTTCGTCGCGCTGACCAGCCTGGTGCTGCATGGCGTGCACCAGTGGGGTGGGCTGGCGTGGAGCGCGTCGATGATGCGCTTCAGCCTGGCCCAGACCAGCCTGACCGTGCTGTGGAGCGTGCTCGGCGTGATCGCGTGGGTGTGGGGCTCGCGGCGTGGCCAGCGCGTGTTGTGGATGGTCGGTGCGGTGCTGATGGGCGTGGTACTGGCCAAGCTGGTCCTTGTCGATCGTCAGCACCTGGGCAACCTGCTGGGTATTGCATCGTTCATTGCCTACGGCCTGCTGTGCACGGTCGTGGGTTATCTGGCACCGGCGCCGCCCAGTGCCGCGCCGTCCGTGGAGGAAAAACAATGAGGAAGTGGAGCAGGGCGCTGCTGCCGGCGATGTTCGGCATGCTGGCCGCCGTCGTGGTGCAGGCGGCTGATTACCGCACGCAGTATGCCGAGCAATGGCCGCTCACATTGTCCAGCGCGCAGTCCGGTGCCTACCGCATCGTGCTGGAGCCGGCGATCTACCGCCGCGCCGTGAGCGCCGACCTCAGCGACCTGCAGGTGTTCAACGCGGCCAGCCAGTTACTGCCGTCGGCACTGCTGGCGCCGGACCAGCCGCTGGCGCAGCCGCCGGTGCAGCGCGAGCTGCCGTGGTTCGCGTTGCCGCCGCTGGCCGATGCCCAGCGCAACGACCTGCAGCTGCTGACCGAGCGCGATACCGATGGCCGCGTGCGCCGGGTTGAAGCGCGGGTGGGGAGCGCGGGGGCAGCGAAGGGGCAGGGCGGCTGGCTGATTGACGCCAGCATGCTCGACCAGCAGCCGCTGGCGGCGCTGGTGCTGGACTGGGCCGACAGCGGCCAGCCGTTGCAGGCACAGGTGCAGGTGGATGCCAGCGACGATCTGCAGCACTGGCGCCCGATCGGCCGCGACGTGCCGCTGGTGGACCTGCAGCGCGCCGGCAAGCGCCTGCTGCAGCGCCGCCTGCAGGTGGATGGGGCCGCGCGCTACCTGCGTGTTCTGGCGCAGGGTGATTCGCAGCTGCCGACCCTGCGCGGCGTGCTGGCGGAGCTGCCGCCAGCGCCGGCGACGCTGCCGTGGGAATGGCTGTCGCTAGAGCCGACCACGAACGGCAAGGGCGAGTACACCTTCGAGATGGATGGCCGGTTCCCGGTGGCACGTGCCGATGTGGCCAGCACCGATAACAGCCTGGTGCAGTGGACGCTGTTCAGTCGCGATGACGAGGGTGCCGAGTGGCAGCGCCGCAGCGCGCCGTGGATCGCCTACCAGGTGCAGCAGGGCACGCAGGGCCAGCGCCAGCAGTCGGCGGCACAGCCGCTGGGCGGGGTGCACCGCGACCGCTACTGGAAGCTCGTGGCGAATCCGGCGGAAACCGCCACCGCCCCGACACTGCGGCTGGGCTACCAGCCGGAAGTGCTGGTGTTCCTGAGCCAGGGCGCGGCGCCCTACGCGCTGGCGGTAGGCAGCGCGACGGCGCGCCGCACCGACGCACCGATCGGCGTGCTGATCGAGGAACTGCGGCAGCGCAACGATCCATCGTGGCAGCCGACCCTGGCGCGACTGGAAGGCAGCCCGGAACCGCTGGCGGGTGATGCGGCGCTGAAGCCGCAACGTGACTGGAAGTCGTGGTTGCTGTGGGCGTTGCTGGGCTTGGGCGTGGTGGTAGTGGGTGGCCTGGCGCTCAGCCTGCTTCGGCAGAAGCCGACGCCTTCGGCGTAGGTTGCGGCGAACGGCGCAGCCCCTCGTGGGTGGGGGGCGTGTAAAGCAACAGCCGCGCTTGGCCGGGCGGGGTGGGTTTACGGCGTCCCCTGCCAGGCCACACCACCCCGGCCCATCCACGGCAACACGAAGCGCCAGCGCTTTGCTGTCGCTGTCGCTCTGCGCTTCTGCCTGCCGCAGGCATCGGCCCTGCCACCACCCGCAGCCGATACAATGCCCGTCTGCCGTACTCCGGCATCCCGTCCCCGAGCCAAAGAGTTGCCCATGTCCATCGTCCGCATGACCGACCTCGACCTCTCCGGCAAGCGCGTGCTGATCCGCCAGGATCTGAACGTGCCGATCGAGAATGGCCGCATCACCTCCGAACAGCGCATCACCGCTTCGCTGCCGACGCTCAAGCGCGCGCTGGAGCAGGGCGCGGCAGTGATGGTCACCTCGCACCTGGGGCGCCCGAAGGAAGGCGTGTGGAGCGAGGCCGACTCGCTGGCGCCGGTCGCGCAGCGGCTGTCCGCGCTGCTTGGCCGTGAGGTCCCGCTGGTGCGTGACTGGGTTGACGGTGTCGACGTGCAGCCGGGCCAGCTGGTGCTGCTGGAAAACTGCCGCATGAACGTCGGCGAGGGCAAGGACGATGAAGCCCTTTCGAAGAAGTATGCCGCCCTGTGCGATGTGTTCGTGATGGATGCCTTCGGCACCGCGCACCGCGCGCAGGCGTCCACCCACGGTGTCATCCGCTTCGCCCCGGTCGCTGCCGGCGGCCCGCTGCTGATGGCCGAGCTGGACGCGCTGGCGCAGGCGCTGGACGCACCGGCCAAGCCGCTGCTGGCCATCGTCGCGGGCAGCAAGGTCAGCACCAAGCTGGAGCTGCTGGCCAACCTGGTCGGCAAAGTCGACCAGCTGATCGTCGGTGGTGGCATTGCCAACACCTTCATTGCTGCGGCGGGCTACAACGTCGGCAAGTCGCTGTACGAGCCGGACCTGCTGGACACCGCGAAGAAGATCGTGGCCGACGCCAAGGCGCGTGGCGCCGACATCCCGCTGCCGGTCGACGTGGTCACCGCCAAGCAGTTCATGCCGGATGCCGTTGCCGAAGTGAAGGCGGTCGACGCCGTCGCCGAAGACGACCTGATCCTCGACATCGGCCCGCAGACTGCCGCGCAGTACGCGCAGCTGATCGACAAGGCCGGCACCGTGGTCTGGAACGGTCCGGTCGGTGTGTTCGAATTCGACGCCTTCAGCAAGGGCACCGAAGCGCTGGCCCGCGCCATCGCCGGCTCGAAGGCGTTCTCGATCGCTGGCGGCGGCGACACCCTGGCCGCAGTCGACAAGTTCGATATCGCCGGGCAGGTCAGCTACATCTCCACCGGCGGTGGCGCATTCCTGGAATTCCTGGAAGGCAAGACCCTGCCGGCGGTCGCCGCCCTCGACGCGCGCGGCGCATGAGTGCCGACCGCAACAGGGATGTGCTGTTCTTCGACCTCGACGGCACGCTGATCGATTCGCAGGTCGGCATCACCGCCTGCATCGCCTATGCGCTGCAGAAGATGGACCATCCGGTGCAGCCGCAGGAAACCCTGCTGGGCTGGATCGGTCCGTCGCTGCGCACCACCTTCACGCCGCTGTTCATCGAACCGGCGCGGGTGGAACAGGCGGTGGGCTACTACCGCGAGCGGTTCGACGTCGAAGGCTGGCGCGAACACACGGTGTACCCGCAGGTGGAAGACACGCTGCGCACGCTGCATGGCCGTGGCCACCGCCTGGCGGTGGTCACCGCCAAGAACGAGCCGCATGCGCGTCGCATCCTTGAGCACCTGCCGTTTGGCGGGCTGTTCGAGGAGATCATCGGTTCGACCCTGGATGGCTCGCGCAGCCACAAGCCGGAGCTGGTCGGGGAAGCTCTGCGCCGGCTGCAGGTGCAGCCCGCACAGTGCTGGATGATCGGCGACCGCCGCATGGACATCGAAGGCGCGCGTCACCACGGCCTGCGCAGCGTGGGTGTGCTGTGGGGCTTTGGCGGTGAGGCGGAACTCACTGCGGCCGGCGCTGGCCAGCTGGCACGCGAACCGGCGCAGCTGGAAACGCTGCTGGCCTAGCTTCCTGTAGCGCGGAGCCGATGCCCGGCTGCTCCGGCGCATGCCCGGCCGGGCATGGGCTCGGCGCCACAGCACGCCCTGCGCCACCGTATGTCCGCATGATGTCCGTTCGATGACCCGCGGAGTCAGGCGGCACAAGGCTGTAACCGTATACATGCGGCGTGAAGGATGTGCTAATTTCCGTTCTTTAACGGGAGAGGCCCATCCACCATGTTCGAGCGTCAGCGTCGCACCAAGATCCTTGCCACCCTCGGTCCGGCCACTGACCCGCCGGGCGTGCTGGAGGATCTGTTCCGCGCCGGCGTCAACGTGGTGCGCCTCAATTTCAGCCATGGCGATCCGTCCGGCCAGGCCAAGCGCGCCGCCGAAGTGCGCGCCGCGTCGGCCCGGGTGGGCGTGGAAGTGGGCATCCTGGCCGACCTGCCGGGCCCGAAGATCCGCATCGAGCGCTTCGCCGAAGGCAAGGTGCAGCTGAAGGCGGGTGACCGCTTCGACCTGATCGCCAGCGAGAACGCCGGGCCCGGCAATGCCAGCCAGGTGGGCGTCAGCTACCTCGGCCTGCCGCAGGACGTGGGCCCGGGTGACGTCCTGCTGCTCGACGACGGCCTGATGCAGCTGCAGGTGGTGGAAGTGCAGGGCGACCGCATCGTCAACACCGTGCTCAACGACGGCGTGCTGTCCGACCGCAAGGGACTGAACAAGCAGGGCGGCGGCCTTTCGCTGGGTGCGCTGACCGAGCGCGACAAGGAACTGATCGGCATCGTCGCCAAGATCGGCGTCGACTTCATCGCCGTGTCGTTCTGCCGCAACGCACAGGACATGAACGACGCACGCGACATCGCGCGCTCGCACGGCTGTGACGCGGCGCTGGTGTCGAAGATCGAGCGCACCGAGGCGATCGAGAACCTGGAAGAAATCGTCGAGGCCAGCGATGTGGTGATGGTCGCCCGTGGCGACCTCGGTGTGGAAATCGGCGATGCCGAGCTGCCGGGCCTGCAGAAGAAGATCATCAAGGCCTCGCTGGCGCAGAACAAGGTGGTGATCACCGCCACGCAGATGCTGCAGTCGATGGTGGAAAGCCCGATCCCGACCCGCGCCGAAGTGCTGGACGTGGCCAACTCGGTCATCGACGGTACCGACGCGGTGATGCTGTCGGCCGAAACCGCCGCGGGTGCCTATCCGGTGAAGGCCGTGGAAGCGATGGCGCGCATCTGCCTGGGGGCCGAGCGCCAGTTCCAGACCGAGACCGACTTCAATGCCTCGCCGCGCAACCTGGAACGTGCCGACCAGGCCATCGCCATGGCCACCATGTTCCTGTCGCAGCACGTGGGCGTGCGCGCGATCGTGGCGATGACCGAATCCGGCGGCACCGCGCGTTACCTGTCGCGTTTCCGCGCCAAGGCGCCGGTGTTCGCGGTGACCCGCCACGATGGTGCGCGTCGCCAGATGGCGCTGATGCGCGATGTGTTCCCGATCAACTTCGACAGCCGCGGCCTGACCCCGCGCGAAGCGGCGCGCGGCAGCATCCGCCTGCTGGTCGAATCGGAACTGCTGCAGGCCGGTGACCGCGTCGTGTTCACCAGCGGCGAGCACATGGAAACCCACGGTGCCACCAATACCCTGCGCCTGCTGGAAGTGGGCGAGGACGGCCGCGCCATCGGCCTGGGCGACCTGTAAGCCCTGACGGTCGGGTCGGCGCTGCCGATCCGGGGTCAGAGCCCCTGCGGGGATCCGACCCCGCACTGGCCAGGGGTCAGATCCCGAAGGGGCTCTGACCCCATGCCGCAGGACATCCATTGTCCTGCGTAGACGTGGAAGCGTTTCCATCCTGTCCTCCACGGCGAGGCAACGGGCAGCAGGGCTATACTTACGTTTTTCCCGCACCCGCCACAGGAAATACATGAGCATCGAACAGCTGGCTGAAACCGCCCAGGCCATGGTCGCCCCGGGCAAGGGCATCATCGCGATCGACGAATCCACCGCTACCATCGCCAAGCGTTTCGCCGGCGTCGGTATCGAGAACACCGAGGAGAACCGTCGCGCCTACCGCGAGCTGCTGCTGACGACGCCGAAGCTCAACGAGCACATTTCCGGCGCCATCCTGTACGACGAAACCATCCGCCAGTCGACCAAGGACGGCGTGCCGTTCGCCAAGTACATGGCCGACCACGGCATGATTCCGGGCATCAAGGTGGACAAGGGTGCGCACCCGCTGGCCGGCTGCCCCGGCGAGCTGGTGACCGAAGGCCTGGACGGCCTGCGCGAGCGCCTGCAGGAGTACTACAAGCTGGGCGCGCGCTTTGCCAAGTGGCGTGCGGTGATCAACATCGGCGAGAGCATCCCGTCGGGTACCTGCATCGAGTCCAACGCCCATGCGCTGGCCCGTTATGCGGCCCTGTGCCAGGAATGCGGCCTGGTGCCGATGGTCGAGCCGGAAGTGATCATGGATGGCGACCATGACATCGAAACCTGCTACGAAGTGACCGAAGCCACCCTGCGTTCGCTGTTCGACGCCCTGTACCAGCAGAACGTGCTGCTGGAAGGCACCATCCTGAAGGCATCGATGGTCATCTCGGGCAAGGACTGCGAAGAGCAGGCCGATGTCGAGGAAGTGGCCGAGTCGACCGTGATGTGCCTGAAGAGCACCGTGCCGGCGATCCTGCCGGGCGTGGTGTTCCTGTCCGGCGGCCAGACCGACGAGCAGTCCACCGAACACCTGAACGCGATGAACCAGCTGGGCAACCTGCCGTGGCCGCTGAGCTTCTCCTACGGCCGCGCCATGCAGCAGGCCGCGCTGAAGCTGTGGGCCAAGGACATGAAGGGCAACTACGCCGCCGCCCAGAAGACCGTGTACGAGCGCGCCAAGGACAATGGCCTGGCCGCGCTGGGCAAGTGGAACGGTTGATCCGCCCGATCGCTGGATGAACAGGGCAACGCCGGCATCGCGCCGGCGTTTGCTTTTGCGGGTATCTTTTCCGCCCCCGTGTGCCCGGCCGGTACGCGGGAACCACATGGAAGGCCAAGGAGAAACAACATGCGTCTGGCAGCAATGACTCTGGCCGTTGCCACGGCCCTCGTCGCCGGCGGTTGCAACCGCATCGGCGGCGGCGCGGATGCGGGCAAGGCCGCGTCCCTCGATTTCGACAAACCAGTGTCCGGCGAGATCACCTCGCGCAGCGGCATCAACTACAACGATGGCAGCCACCACCAGCTTTACCAGATCAAGCTGGAAGACCGGCAGCTGGTTGGACTGAAGCTGACCGGTTCGCTGAGTGGCTCGATCGCGGTATTCAGCAACGGCAGCCTGGTGGCCAGCAGTGCCACCGGTTACGAGCGCGCGGACGACGTCTCGCTGGCGTTCCGTGCCAACGGTGCCGGCACCTACCAGGTGGCGGTCAACGCCAACGGCTCGACCGATTACGGTCCGTACCGTCTGCGTGCCGAGAAGCTGGTGCCGTACGACGGCAAGCCGATCGCCGGCGCTGGCGAAGTCGTCGACATGCTGGCCGGCGAAGCCCAGGAATACACCCTGCAGGTGGACAAGGCCGGCCTGTACGACATCCGCCTGGAGTCGGATGCGTTCGATCCGGTGCTGAAGCTGGAAGGGCCGGACGTGGATGCCGAGAACGATGATGGTGACGGCATCAACTCGCGCCTGAGCCTGTCGTTGAAGCCGGGCAAGTACACCCTGACGGCACGTGGCCTTGGCAGCGGCGTCAGCGGCATGTTCAAGCTGTCTGCCAAGCGCATCGAGCTGCCGGGCAACCTGGTTGAACGTGATGGCACGGCGCTGCCGAAGTCGGGCAGCGTGTACACGATGCTCGACAACGATGGCCGCCGCCGCTTCCTGCTGTCCCTGGACCGCCCGGCCGATGTCCGCCTGGATGCGATCTCCAGCCAGGTCGATACCGTGCTGCGCGTCGTTGGCGGCGACGTCGAGCTGACCGACGATGACGGCGGCAACGATACCAATGCGCGCCTGGAAGAAACCCTGCCGGCCGGTCACTACACCGTGGATGTGTCCAGCCTGAGCAATGGCGCGGGCCTGGTGGAAGTGCGCGTGCAGGTGGAGGGTGCCAGCGGGGATGGAGCTGCGGCTTCGGCGGCGCGTGCAGCGGCCGATGCTGCGGCCAGCGCCGATGATGCTGCAGCCGTGGAAGCCGCCAGCCGTTGACGGTGATCCGCGCTCCGCGTGGATCAGCGCAACGCTGCAAAGGAAAAGGCCGGGCATTGCCCGGCCTTTTTTTCATGCTTGCGTACCGGCGGTCAGTGCGCGGCGGCAAAGCCCGCATCGCCCAGGGGCGGCAGCATCGACCCGCGCGATTCGCTGTCCGCGCCTTGCCCGGCGGCGTTCAGCGCCTGCTGGTAGGCCTTGGCGGTGGCGGTGTTGAACGCCACCAGCACGATCCGCATCGGTTGCGCGTGGCTGCGCTGCCAGGCCAGTGTTTCGGTCACCGCGATCTGCGCCGCCTGGTACAGCGGATAGCCATAGACACCGCAGCTGATCGCCGGGAACGCGATCGACTGCACGCCCAGCGACTCGGCCAGCTGCAGCGACTTCCAGTAGCAGTTCGCAAGCAACGCCGGTTCGTCGCGCTGGCCGTCATGCCAGACCGGGCCGACCGTGTGCAGTACATGGCGCGCCGGCAGCGCATGGGCGCTGGTGGCGCGCACTTCGCCCGTCGGGCAACGCACGCCCGGGCGCAACTCCGGCAACTGCGCGCACTCGGCCAGCAAGGCCGGGCCGGCCGCGCGATGGATCGCGCCGTCGACACCGCCGCCACCGAGCAGTGTTTCGTTGGCCGCGTTGACGATCGCATCCACCGCCAGGGTCGTGATGTCACCCTGCCAAACCTCGATCTTCATGCGTCCGTCTCCTGCCTGTGAGGTGATCCGCGCAGCAGCTGCGCCGGCTGTTCCCACGGTAGGGGACAGGGCATCGATGCTGCGTCATGACCGTCTCACGCGCTGCGATCCGACGGCCTTCACGCACGATGGCGGGCGACGCCTTCACGCAGGCTGAAGCAGAGCGGGGTCGGAGCCCTTTCCCTGCGGAAAAGGGATCCGACCCCGGGCCCGTAACAGGATGGGGTCAGATCCTTTTCCGGATGGAAAAGGCTCTGACCCGGATGTCACGGCAGGCCGGCCAGCCAGTCGTCGTCGGAGCCTTCGTTGACATCGGCGAACAGCGGCGTGGAGAAGTAGCGTTCACCGGTATCCGGCAGCATTGCCAGGATCACCGCGCCCGGTTCTGCGCGGGCCGCCACGTCCAGCGCGCTGGCCACAGTGGCACCGGCAGAGATGCCGACGAAGATGCCTTCCTCGGCAGCCAGGCGGCGCGCGGTGGCGATCGCGCGGTCATCTTCGACCGACAGCAGTTCATCCACCACATCGCGATTGAGCACGTCCGGCACGAAGTCCGGGGTCCAGCCCTGGATCTTGTGCGGTTTCCAGTCATCGCCCTTGAGCAGGGCAGCGCCGGCCGGCTCGGTGGCGATGATGCGGGTCTGCGGGCGCGCCACCTTCAGGACCTCGCCTACGCCGGTGAGCGTACCGCCGGTGCCCCAGCCGCTGACGAAGTAGTCCAGCCGCTTGCCGGCGAAGTCGCGCAGGATTTCCGCAGCGGTGGTGCTGCGGTGATAGGCCGGGTTGGCCGGGTTGGCGAACTGGCTGGCCAGGAACCAGCCGTGCTGCTCGGCAAGCTCGCGCGCCTTGCGCACCATGCCGCTGCCGCGTTCGGCGGCCGGGGTCAGGATGACCTTGGCACCGTACGCGCGCATCAGCTTGCGGCGTTCCACCGAGAACGTCTCGACCATGGTGGCCACGAACTTATAGCCGCGCGCGGCAGCGACCATCGCCAGCGCCACGCCGGTGTTGCCCGAGGTGGCCTCCACGATCGTGTCGCCCGGCTTGAGCAGGCCACGTGCTTCGGCGTCGAGGATGATCGCCAGCGCCAGGCGGTCCTTGACCGAGCCGCCCGGATTGAACGATTCAACCTTGACGTAGACGCTGACCTGCGGCGGTGCCAGGCGCTGCAGCTTGACGATGGGGGTGTTGCCGACGGTATCGAGGATGGAGTCGTACAGGGCCATGGAAGCGCTCCGGAAACGGGGGCCACGCCGGGCTTCGGCGGGCGAAGGGGAGGGCTGGCTGTTCAGGCCAGCGGCTGCCGGCTGACCGTAGCGCCGGCATATGACGCCCGGAAATGACCAGATACCTTTCTTAAACAACCTTTGGTTATAAGCTGGTGACGGCAATTGACCCTAGAGTGGACCTCCGCCCCACGCCGCCTGCCTCCCATGACGCTGACCCAGCTGCGCTACCTGGTTGCCATCGCCGACGCCGAGCTGAACATCACGCTGGCCGCTTCGCGCGTGCACGCCACCCAGCCCGGCCTGTCCAAGCAGCTCAAGCAGCTGGAGGATGAGCTCGGGTTCCTGTTGTTCGTGCGCAAGGGCCGCAGCCTGGAGTCGGTCACCCCGGCCGGCACCGAGGTGATCGCCCGTGCCCGCGCGGTGCTGGCCGAGGCCAACAACATCCGCACCTACGCCGCCAACCAGCGCCGCGAGAGCCAGGGCCAGCTGATCCTGACCACCACCCACACCCAGGCGCGCTTCGTGCTGCCACCGGCGGTGGCGGCGATCAAGCAGGCCTACCCGCAGGTCAGCGTGCACCTGCAGCAGGCCGGTGAAGCCGACGCGCTGGACCGCTTGAACCAGGGGGATGCCGATATCGCGATCATCAGCACCGCTGGCGGCGAACCGACCGATGGCATCGCGGTTCCCCTGTTCCGCTGGCGGCGGCTGGTGGTGGTGCCCAAGGGCCACCCGCTGGACCGCGCCGGTCGCGCACCGGACCTGGCCGCGCTGGCGCGGCAGCCGTTGATCAGCTACGAATCCTCGACCCGCCCGAATTCGTCGCTGCAGCGCGCCTTCGCCGCCCATGGGCTGGTGCCCGACCTGGCACTGACCGCGCTCGATGCCGACCTGATCAAGACCTACGTGCGTACGGGCCTGGGCGTGGGCCTGCTGGCCGAGATGGCGGTCAGTTCCAACGATGAAGACCTGAAGGCCTGGCCGGCGCCGGCGCCGATTGCCGAGTGCATCGCCTGGGCAGTGCTGCCACGCGACCGCGTGCTGCGTGATTACGCGTTGGAGCTGGTGCACGTGCTGGCCCCGCAGATCGATCCGCGCGACCTGCGCAGGGTGCTGGACGGCAACCAGGCGGCCGCGTGGCCGCTGCCACCAACCTGGGAGTCGCTGACCCAGACCATCACGGTGTGAGGTGGGTCGAGCAGGGCTTGCAGCCTTGCACCTGCGGTAGTGCCGGCCGCTGGCCGGCAACCTCAGAAGCAACATCAACATCAAATGCGGGTTTCCTGTGGGATGGCGGGGCGGTGTGGGCAGGCAGGACACGCCGTAAACCCCGCTCCGCGGTCCGGCCCAGCCGCCGGCGGCTGCGCGTTCGGGCGCTTGCGAAGCAGTGCTTCGCAAGCAAAGCGCCCTCACCCATGGGGGCTCGATGGCGCCATCCATGGCGCCAACGGTCCTGCCTGCCCACACCGCCCCACCTCTGACAGGTTCCGACGGCTGTTGGTAGGTGTCGACCTTGGTCGACACGGTAGATCCACGCCATGCGTGGACGCATTTCGATTCCAATTCGAAATATTCGATTCCGATGGAGACTCATCCACGCATGGCGTGGATCTACTGCAGATCGCAGAGATCTGTCGAAGGCGGGGTGGGTCCGGTTGCGGGAGTGTCCGCGGCATGGATGCCGCGGCCAAGCCCCCAGGGACGGGTTTACGGCGTCTCCCGCAACCGGACCCACCCCGCCTTCCCACAGGAAGCCCGCTTTTGCTTCGGCTGTTGCTGTTGCTCCAGCTCCAGCTCGCAGCGGGTGCAGGGCGCAGCCCTGCCGATAAACCCCGTCCTGCGACGGTTCGTCGCACGGGCAACCCTGGACCCGCCTCTACACTAGCGCGGTGACCCGCCTGTCCCGCCCGCAGCGTCTCCTGCTCCAGCTCGCCGTCCTGGCGACGCTGCTGATGGTGCTTGCGCCGCTGGTCAGCCGCGCGCTGCAGGCGCCATCGGTGGGCCACGCAGCGATGGCGGGCATGGACCACGCGCACATGCATCACGACGGCGCCGGATTGGGTCAGAGCCCTCTGCATGGGCAGAAGGATCCGACCCCACCGGCCGATCCCCACGCCATGCACGGCGACGCCTGCGAATACTGCGTGCTGGCCATGCGCCTGCTGCCCTGGCTGACGGTGCTGGTGCTGTTGTTGCCGCTGCTGTGGCGGCCACGGCTGACGTTCGCGTGGACGCAACAGGTGCTGCCGGCGCTGCGCTGGCCGGCACACGCCGCGCGTGGGCCACCGCGCCGCGCCATCGTCCGCTGATGTCCCCATGAATCTGCCGCACGACGCCTCACCGGGCGCCGTGCGCGCGTGCGTACCTTGGAGCTGTTCCGATGAAAATGACTTCCCGCCCTGCGGGCGCCTGCGCGCGCCTGCCGGTTGCCCTTGGCCTGGCCGTGGCTGCAACGCTGGCTCATGCTGCGCCCGCCGAAGAGGCGCGCACCCTCGACACGCTGGTGGTCACCGCCGCCGCACCGTCCTCGCCGTTGCACTGGGTGACCGACCCGCGCCTGCCACGGCAACCGGTGCCCGCCAGCGACGGTGCCGATTACCTGAAGACCGTTCCGGGCTTCTCCGCCATCCGCAACGGTGGCACCAACGGTGACCCGGTGCTGCGCGGCATGTTCGGTTCGCGCCTGAACATCCTCAGCAATGATGGCAACCTGATCGGTGCCTGCCCATCGCGGATGGACAATCCGCTGTCCTACATCGCGCCGGAGAGCTTCGACCGGCTCACCATCATCAAGGGCCCGCAGAGCGTGCGCTGGGGCGCGGGTGCGTCGGCGGGCACCGTGCGTTTCGAGCGCGATACGCCGCGCTTCGAGGAGCCCGGCCTGCGCGCCGATGCCAGTGCGCTGGTCGGTTCGCGCAACCGCAACGACCAGGTGCTGGACCTGACCCTGGGCAACCCGACCGGCTATGTGCGCGCCAGCGGCAACCGATCCGAAGCCGATGACTACTCGGACGGCCGCGGTGAAGTGGTGCCGTCGAAGTGGCGCAAGTGGAATGGTGACGTGGCCATCGGCTGGACGCCGGATGCCGACACGCTGCTGGAAGTCTCCGCCGGTGCCGGCGACGCCATCGCGCGGTACGCCGGGCGCGGCATGGACGGTGCCTCATTCGAACGCACCAGCTACGCCGCGCGCTTCGAGAAGCGCAACCTGCCGGGGGCGTGGGACACGGTGCAGGCCAACGTGTACTACAACGAGGCCGACCACGTGATGGACAACTACACGCTGCGCACCCCGAATCCGCACAGCATGATGCCGATGCCGATGGCGTCGAACGTGGATCGACGCACCCAGGGCGGCCGGGTCAGTTCCGAGTGGCGCTGGCAGGACGTGCAGCTGGTCGCCGGCGTGGATGGCGAAGACAGCCGGCACCGTGGTCGCATGGGCATGGGCCGCGGCACCTACCGCCAGGCCGCGTGGGAGACCGATGCCAGTTTTCGCCGCTATGGCGCATTCACCGAGTTGACGCTCGGCGCCGGTACCGGCCAGCGCTGGATCAGCGGCCTGCGCGTCGACCGTGCCAGCGTGCGCGATGCGCGGCAATCGATCCGCGGGATGATGGGGAACATGCCCAATCCGACCGCGGGCGAGCATCGCAAGGCATGGCTTGGCAGCGGCTTCCTGCGCTACGAGCAGGACCTGGCCGATGGCCTGACCGCGTATGCCGGGCTCGGCCACAGTGAACGCATGCCCGACTACTGGGAGTTGTTCTCGCCCGACCACGGCCCGGCCGGTGCGGTGAACGCGTTTGCCGGCATCCAGCCCGAGCGGACCACCCAGCTCGACGTCGGCCTGCAGTACAAGGGACCGCGCGTGCAGGCCTGGGTCTCGGCCTACGCCGGGCAGATCCAGGACTACATCCTGGTCACCTACCACGGCAGCGGCATGATGGGCATGAGCCAGGCCAGCAATGTCGACGCGCGTATCGCCGGTGCCGAGGCTGGCCTGGAAGTGAGCCTGGCCCAGCAGTGGACACTGGGCGGCACGCTGGCCTATGCGTGGGGCGAGAACCGCGATCAGCAGCGTCCGCTGCCGCAGATGCCGCCGCTGGAAGCGCGCCTGAGTGCGAACTGGGAGGGCCAGCGCTGGAACGCCGGTGCGCTGCTGCGTGCGGTGACCCACCAGCATCGTGTCGCAGTTGGCCAAGGCAACGTCGTCGCGCAGGACCTTGGACCGAGCGCGGGTTTCGCCACCTTCGCGCTCAATGCAGCCTATCGCTTCAGCTCGCAGCTGCAGCTCAGTGCAGGCATCGACAACCTGTTCGACCGCGCCTACAGCGAACACCTGAACCTGGCCGGCAGTGCCGACTTCGGCTTCCCCGCCGACCCGGTACGCATCAATGAGCCGGGGCGCAGCCTGTGGATGAAGCTGAACTACCGGTACTGATGCTCCGGGCATGGCCCGCCGCCAGCGGTGCGTAAGCGGCAAAAAAAAGGGGCCGGATCCCCGCCAGGATCCGTCCCCACCCGACGCCCTCCGTCGGGCTGGTTCGACTCTACGACGGCCGCCGCCTCGATGGGGCGCGGGATACACCTCGACACACGCCGACATCGCAGCGGGCAGCCTTGCATGGAACGGGTTCAAGGCGCTATCGCAGCTGCGGTTCCACGCCGGTAAACGCTTGGCACATACCGCTTTCGCAGGCCCTTGCCTACACTCGGCGGCCGTGGATCAATCTGGACCGTTCATGTTGGCTCGTATCGCTTCGACCCTGGCCCTTGGCCTCAGCCTGGCCCTGGTGGCCGGGTGCGCAGGCAAACAGGAGGCCGCCGCACGTCGGCAGGGCGAAGCGGTGCCGGTCACGGCACAGGTCGTGCAGTCCCGGCAGTGGAACGACACCCTGCAGGCACTGGGCACGGCCAGGGCGCGTGAATCGATCAGCGTCACCGCCAAGGTCAGCGAAATCGTCGAGAAGGTGCATTTTGAAAGCGGCCAGCACGTGGCGGCCGGTGCGCCGATCGTCACCCTGCGCGGCCAGGCCCAGGAGGCCGCACTGGTGCAGGCGCAGGCCACCTTCCACGAGGCCGACCAGCTGTACAGGCGCCAGCGCGAGCTGGCCACCCAGCGGCTGGTGTCCAGCGCTACGCTGGATACCCAGAAATCGATCCGCGATGCCGCCGAAGCGCGCGTGGCGCAGATGCAGTCGGACATCGCCGACCGTCGCGTGCGTGCGCCGTTCGCCGGCGTGCTCGGCATCCGCCAGGTCAGCCCGGGCACGCTGCTGACGCCGACCACGGTGATCGCCACGCTCGATGACATCGAGCACATGCACGTTGATTTCCAAGTGCCGGAAGTGGAACTGGCCGCGCTCGGCGTCGGTGACAAGGTCAGCGCCACCAGCGTGGCATGGCCGGGCCGCACCTTCGAGGGCGAGGTCAGCACCATCGATGCGCGCATCGATCCGGCCACCCGCGCGGTGACCGTGCGTGCCGATTTCGCCAACGGCGACCATGCGCTGCGCCCGGGCATGCTGCTGGACGTGCGCCTGTTCCGCCCCGAGCGCCCGGCATTGGTGGTTCCGGAAATTGCGGTGGTGCAGGTCGGCCGCGATACCTTCGTGTACCGCATCAGGAGCGACGACAGCGTCGAGCGCGTGGATGTGGTCACTGGTGCGCGCCGTGCGGGCGTCGTCGAGATCAAGCAGGGCCTGGAGGCCGGCCAGCGCATCGTGGTCGACGGCACCGGCAAGCTGCGCCCGGGTCTGAAGGTCGCGGCCAAGGACGTCGCGCCAGCCCATGGCGGCGAGCCCGCTGATGCGCCGGCGCCGGCCGCAGCCGAGGGCCACGGCGGATGAAGCTGTCCGACATTTCCATCCAGCGCCCGGTGTTTGCCGTGGTGATGAGCCTGCTGCTGCTGGTGCTGGGCGTGATGTCCTTCACCCGCCTGACCCTGCGCGAACTGCCGGCCATCGACCCGCCGATCGTGTCGGTGTCGGTGGACTACACCGGCGCCTCGGCGGCCGTCATCGAGAGCCGCATCACCCAGGTGCTGGAAGATGCGCTGGCTGGCATCGAGGGCATCGATACGATCAACGCACGCAGCACCAACGGCCGCTCGCAGGTCAGCATCGAGTTCACCTCCAACCGCGATATCGAAGCGGCGGCCAACGATGTGCGCGACGCGGTCAGCCGCGTGGCCGACCGCATGCCGGAAGAAGCGCGGCCGCCGGAAATCGCCAAGGTCGAGAGCGATGCCGACCCGATCATCTGGTTCAACATGGTCTCTTCGACCATGGACACGCTGGAACTGAGCGATTACGCCGACCGCTACGTGGTCGATCGCTTCTCCAGCCTGGATGGCGTGGCCCAGGTCCGCATCGGCGGCCGCCAGCGCTATGCGATGCGCATCTGGCTGGACCGCGACCAGCTGGCCGCACGCGGCCTGACCACCGGTGACGTGGAAACCGCGCTGCGCAACGAGAACGTGGAGCTGCCGGCCGGCCGCATCGAGTCGACCGACCGCGATTTCACCCTGCGCGTGGAGCGCAACTACATCAAGCCCGAGGACTTCGCGACCATCCCGCTGGGCAAGGGCCGCGACGGCTACGTGGTGCGCATGGGCGACGTGGCGAAGATCGAGCTGGCCTCGGCCGAGCGCCGCGCGTACTACCGCAGCAACGGCGAGCCGGGCATCGGCCTGGGCATCGTCAAGACCTCCACCGCCAACGCGCTGGACGTGGCGCGCACCGCGCGCGCTGAAGCCGAGCGGGTGGCGCTGACCCTGCCCAAGGGCACGCAGATCTTCGTCGCCTTCGACAACACCACCTTCATCGAAGCAGCCGTGGACCGCGTCTACGCCACGCTGGTGGAAGCGATGATCCTGGTGCTGGCGGTGATCTGGCTGTTCCTCGGCAGTTTCCGCGCCGCGTTGATCCCGGCGGTGACGGTGCCGGTGTGCCTGGTCGCCGCGTTCATCGCGCTGTACGCGTTCGACTTCTCGATCAATCTGCTGACCCTGCTGGCACTGGTGCTGTGCATCGGCCTGGTGGTGGACGATGCGATCGTGGTGGTGGAGAACGTGCAGCGCCGCATCGACCTGGGCGAGCCACCGCTGGTGGCCTCCAAGCGCGGCACCGCGCAGGTCGCCTTCGCGGTGATCGCCACCACGGCGGTGCTGGTGGCGGTGTTCCTGCCGGTCGGCTTCCTGGAAGGCAACACCGGGCGCCTGTTCCGCGAGCTGGCGGTGGCACTGGCGGCGGCGGTCGCGTTGTCCGCGTTCGTGGCACTGACGCTGACGCCGATGATGGCCTCCAAGCTGCTCAAGCCGCACACCGGGCAGGCACCACGCGGGCTGCACGGCTTCATCAACCGCAACCTGGAACGCCTTGCAGGCGCCTATGGGCGGGTGCTCGATCACCATGTCGACCGCACCTGGATCTACCTGCTGGTGATGGTGGCCGCGCTGGCTGCCAGCTGGGGCCTGCTGAAGCTGCTGCCGTCGGAACTGGCGCCGGCCGAAGACCGCGGCTCGTTCCAGATCATGATCGACGGCCCGGAAGGCGCCGGCTACGACTACACCGTGCAGCAGGTGCAGCAGGTGGAAGCGCTGCTGGCGCCGCATGTGGGCCCGGACAAGCCGATCGTGCGCGCCAATCCGCGCGTGCCCGGCGGCTTCGGGGCCAGCGAAGAGATGCACACCGGCCGCGTCAGCATCTTCCTGCAGCCGTGGCGCCAGCGCAGCGAGGCCACGCCGGACGTGGCCAATGAACTGCAGAAGGAACTGGACACCATCCGCGGCGTGCGCGTGCGTACGCAGGTCGGCGGTGGCCTGGTGCGCAGCGGCGGGCAGCCGTTCCAGATCGTGCTGGGCGGCCCGGAATATGCCGAGATCGCGCAGTGGCGCGATCGCATCCTGCTGCGCATGGCCGACAATCCCGGGCTGGTCGGCCCGGACTCGGACTACAAGGAAACCCGGCCGCAGATGCGGGTGAACATCGATCGCCAGCGTGCGGCCGACCTTGGGGTGCCGGTGACCGCGATCGGTTCGGCGCTGGAAACCATGATGGGCTCGCGTCGCGTCACCACCTTCGTCGACAACGGCGAGGAGTACGACGTGCTGGTGCAGGCCGGCCGCGATGGCCGTGCCAGCCCGGCCGACCTGGCCGCGATCCGCGTGCGCGCCACCTCCGGTGAGCTGGTGCCGCTGTCCAACCTGGTCACGCTGAGTGAAGTGGCCGAGGCCGGCACGCTGAACCGCTTCAACCGCCTGCGCTCGATCACCATCAGTGCCGGCCTGGCGCCGGGCTATCCGCTGGGCGAGGCCATTGCCTGGGCACAGAACGTGGCCCAGGAAGAACTGCCGCAGTACGCGCAGGTGAACTGGAAGGGCGAATCGCGTGAGTACCAGAGCGCCGGCGGCGCTGTGCTGCTCACCTTCGCCATGGCCCTGCTGGTGGTCTACCTGGTGCTGGCCGCGCAGTTCGAGAGCTTCATCCATCCGCTGACCATCATGCTGACGGTGCCGCTGGGCGTGCTCGGCGCGCTGGTCGGGTTGTGGGTGAGTGGCGGCACGGTGAACCTGTTCAGCCAGATCGGCATCGTCATGCTGGTCGGCCTGGCTGCAAAGAACGGCATCCTCATCGTCGAATTCGCCAACCAGCTGCGTGACGACGGGCGCACGGTACGCGAGGCGATCATCGAATCGGCGATGGTGCGCCTGCGCCCGATCCTGATGACCTCGATCGCCACCGTGGTCGGCGCCATCCCGCTGGTGGTGGCCGGTGGCCCCGGTTCGGCCAGCCGTGGCACGATCGGCATCGTGATCATCTTCGGCGTGACCCTCTCGACGTTCCTGTCGCTGTTCGTGGTGCCGGCGTTCTACGCGCGGCTGGCCCCGTACACCCGTTCGCCGGAAGCGGTGAAGCGCGAGCTGGAGACGCAGGAAGCAGCGTCGCCGTCGGTGGGCGGCCATGCCTGACCGGCGCGCCGGCGGGGTCGGGCCAGGGGTCGGATCCCTTTCCGGAACGGAAAGGGCTCTGACCCCGCCACTCCAGGGTGAAGGTTTCCGACTGCGTCCCTGGCGCAATGAAGACCTGGAATCCCTGCTGCGCCACGCCAACGACGCCGAGGTGTCTCGCGGCCTGCGCGACCGCTTCCCGTACCCGTACACGCGCGCCGATGGCGAGGCCTTCCTTGAGGGCCGCGTATTGGCCCCCGGCACCCTGAACCTGGCCATCGAGATCGACGGCCAGGCCTGCGGCAGCGTCGGCGCCCAGCAGGGCGTGGCCGAGCGGGGGCACACCGCCGAACTGGGCTACTGGCTGGGCCAGGCGCATTGGGGCAAGGGCGTGATGACCCGTGTGGTCGGCCTGTTCGCACCGTGGGTGATGGACCAGCTGCGCCTGTTCAGGCTGCAGGCCACGGTGGTGGACTTCAACCTCGGCTCGGCGCGGGTGCTGGAAAAGAACGGCTTCCAGGAGGAGGGCGTGGAGCGCTGCGCCGTCTACAAGCGTGGCGTGCTGCACGACCTGCGCCGCTTCGCCCGGGTACGCACGCAGCTGCCGTGAACCCCCGGGGTCAGATCCCTTTTCGCCAGAAAAGGGCGCTGACCCCAACCCCTCAAACGGGCGAACCGGGGCCGGAGCCCCCGCGCGCTTCGCAAGGGATCCGGCCCCTTGTCTTCTGGCGCTACCGCAGCGGCCTGCGATCAGGGAGAATCGACCGGTCCCCTCCAGCCGACGGGACGTCCTTACAACCCGCCGACTGGAGAGAGCGCGCGTGGAAGCAACCGTACACTTCATCAACAGCATCATCTGGAGCAAGGCACTGATCTTCGTGTGCCTGGGCGCCGGCCTGTTCTTCAGCCTGCGCACGCGCTTCATGCAGATCCGCGGCTTCTTCGAGATGTGCCGCCTCACCGTCAAGGGTGAGAAATCCGACGCCGGTGTGTCCTCGTTCCAGGCCCTGGCCATGTCGATGGCCGGCCGCATGGGCATCGGCAACATTGCCGGCGTGGCCACCGCCATCGCCTTCGGCGGCCCCGGTGCGATCTTCTGGATGTGGGTGATGGGCTTCCTCGGCGCGTCCACGTCGTATGTGGAATGCACCCTGGCGCAGATCTACAAGACCAAGGACGCCGAAGGCCGCTACCGCGGTGGCCCGGCGTACTACATCGAAAAGGCCATGGGCCTGAAGTGGTACGCGCTGGCCTTCGCCATCGCCACGATCATCGCCGCCGGCTTCCTGATGCCGGGCGTGCAGGCCAACGCCATCGCCGACAGCATCATCAACGCCTGCCGCGGTACTGCCCTGTGCGGCCCGCTCGATGGACAGGCCTTCGGCATGGAGTCGGTGCAGGCGCTGAAGCTGGGCATCGGCATCGTGGTGGCACTGCTGCTGGGCGTGGTGATCTTCGGCGGCGTCAAGCGCATCGCCAACTTCGCCGAAGTGGTGGTGCCGTTCATGGCCGCCGGCTTCATCCTGATGGCCATCGTCATCATGATCATCAACTACGACCGCGTGCCGGAGATGTTCAACATCATCTTCAGCAGCGCCTTCGGCACCCACGCCGCGTTCGGCGCGATGATGGGCCTGGCGGTGGAGTGGGGCATCAAGCGCGGCATCTACGCCAACGAAGCCGGCCAGGGTTCGGGCCCGCATGCAGCGGCTGCCTCGGAAGTCTCGCACCCGGCCAAGCAGGGTTACGTGCAGGCCTTCGCCATCTACTTCGACACCATGATGGTGTGCACCGCCACCGCGTTCCTGATCCTGGCCAGCGGCACCTACAACGTCTACTCGCCTGCAGGCGCCAGCGCCCCGCCGATCTTCCAGGGCCTGGCCGGCATTCCCGAAGGCGCCGGTTACGCCCAGGCCGGCGTGGAAGCCGTGCTGCCGGGCTGGGGTTCGGCGTTCGTGTCCATCGCCATCTTCTTCTTCGCCTTCACCACCATCATGGCGTACTACTACATGGCCGAGACCAACCTCAGCTATGTGAACCACAACAAGAAGCGCCCGCTGACGGTGCTGGTGCTGCGCCTGGGCATCATCGGCATGGTGGTGTTCGGCGCGTTCCACAATGCAACCCTGGCCTGGGCGCTGGGTGACATCGGCGTCGGCCTGATGGCCTGGCTGAACATCATTGCCATCCTCATCATCCAGAAGCCGGCGATGCTGGCCCTGCGTGACTACGAACGACAGAAGAAGCTCGGCCTGGATCCGGTGTTCGACCCTGATGCCCTGGGCATCAAGAACGCCGATTTCTGGCGCCAGCGCAAGCAGGAGAGTGTGTAAGTGAACAACCCTTGGAACAACCGCCGCCCGTCCGCCCGTCCGCCGCGCGCAACGCCGTTGCCGCGTCCGGAGGTGCCGGCCACGGGCGGTGGTGGGCGCGGTGGCAGCGACGAGCTGCGCCTGTACGGCCTCAATGCCGTGCTGGCCGCGTTCGAAGCGCGGCCGCAGGCGCTGCGCAAGCTGTACCTGCTGGAGGCGCGCATTCCGCGCCTGCAGCCGCTGCTGAAGTGGTGCGTGGCCAACCGCGTGGGGTATCGCGTGGTTGAAGACGGCGATCTGAACAAGCTTGCCGGCACCACCCACCACGAAGGCGTGGTGGCTGACGTGCTGCGCGCACCGGCACTGCCGCTGGCGCAGTGGCTGGAGCAGGTCGGTGACGGTCCGGCGCTGGCGTTGTGGCTGGATGGCGTGGGCAACCCGCACAACCTCGGCGCGATCCTGCGCTCGGCCGCGCACTTCGGTGCCAAGGCGCTGCTGCTGCCGGCCGGCAGCACGCTGGCGCTGTCCGGTGCCGCCGCGCGCGTGGCCGAGGGCGGTGCCGAGGCGGTGCCGCTGGTGCAGCTGCCGGAGACCGCTCAGGCGATGGCACAGCTGCGTGCCGCCGGTTTCGGCCTGGCCGCGACCCTGGTGGAGGGCGGTGACGACGTGTTCCGCACCGCGCTGCCGCAACGCCTGGTGTATGTGATGGGCGCCGAAGGCGAGGGCATGGACCGTGGCCTGGCGGGTGCGTGCGACCTGCAGGTCTCGATTCCCGGCAGCGGCGCAGTGGAGAGCCTGAACGTGGCCTCGGCCACGGCGGTGCTGCTGGCGCAGTGGGCCAGCCGCCGCAGCTGATCTGGTATCCCGGGTCGGATCCCTCGCCGCGGGCGAGGGCTCCGATCCCTTCCAGGGTTCGTCATTGCGTCAAGCGCGCATGACGTTTTGAAAGTTTCCTTATTGGTCAGCCGCTTCCGGCAACGCAGGGTGGAACTCCATCCCACGGTGTCCAGAAGAGGCTGCCATGCATCACCCACGCTGTATCCTCATCGCATTGCTGGTCCTGACCAGCGTCCTTGCCAACGGCCGTGCCGCAGCCGGCGAACGCAGCCTGGACGGGGTCAACTTCACCGGTCCGCTGATCACCCCCAACCCGGCCGGCCTGCCGCAGGGCAACTGGTACATCGAACCCTACCTGGTGCGGGTCGACAGCCGCGATCAGTATGACGATGGCGGCCATCGCCGCGGCAGCGCGCAGCACAGCGGTGCGTGGGCCACGGTAGTGCCGATCGTCTACGGCTTCAGCGACCGGGTGATGGGCCAGGTCAATCTCAGTGCATCGCGTGCCGAACAGGGCAGCGCGCGCAGCAGTGGTTTCCGCGCCGGCGATACCACCGCGCGCCTGCAGTACCTGCTGCAGGCGCCCAATGCCGATGGCACGCGTCCGGCCATCTCGGTCGCGCTGGTGCAGCGCTTCAGCACCGGCAGCCATGACCGCATCACCGGCAATCCGCTCGATGCGCAGGGCGACGGCGTGCAGCGCACCACTGCCGCAGTGGGCGTGCAGCAGGTGGTCTGGCTGGGCAACGACCGCCCGCTGCGCTGGCGCGCCCAGCTCAGCGCGGGGCCGGCGCCGTCGCGCACGGCGATCTCCGGGGCCAGCGTGTACGGCACCGATGACAGCTTCCAGGGACACATCTCCCGCGGTTCGGTGCTGGGCCTGTCGGTGGGGGCCGAGTACAGCTTCAGTCCGCGCTGGGTCGGCGTGATGGAGGTGGCCGCCAGTCGCGAGACCGGCCAGCGCCTGAGTGGTTTCGCGCGCAACGCCAGCGGCCACGTCGAGCGCATCGAGGAACATCGCCCGGCCAGCCGCAGCGTCACTCTGGCGCCGGCGGTGGAGTACCACTTCAGCCCGACGCTGGGCCTGATCGCCGGCGTGGAGTTCAGCGTGGCGGGCCGCAACACCCGCCATATCGTCAGCCCCCAGATTGCCCTGGGCATGTTCTTCTAGGAGGTCGCCGATGAACATCGAATCCATCGTCAACACGATCCTCGGCGTCGTCTGGAGCCCCTACCTGGTAGTGCTGTGCCTGCTCACCGGCCTGTACTTCAGCGTGCGCACGCGCTTCATCCAGCTGCGTGCATTGCCGGACATGCTGCGCCTGATGTTCCGCCATGAGCGCTCCGATGCCGGGGTGTCGCCGTTCCAGGCGTTGTCCCTTTCGCTGTCCAGCCGGGTGGGCGTCGGCAACATCGCCGGCGTCGCCATGGCCATCGCCTTCGGCGGCCCCGGCGCGATCTTCTGGATGTGGATCGTCGCCTTCCTCGGTGCGTCCAGTGCTTTCATCGAATCCACGCTCGCGCAGATCTACAAGGATCGCGACGGCAAGGGGCAGTACCGGGGCGGCCCGGCGTACTACATCGAGAAAGGCCTCGGCCAACGCTGGTATGCCGTGCTGTTCGCACTGGTGACGGTGCTGGCGGGCGCGATGCTGGCCGGCACCCAGTCCAATGCGATCACCAGTGCGGTGAACGAAGCCTGGGACGTACCGGTGATGACCACCACCGCGGTTCTGCTGGTGGTGCTGGGCGCCATCCTCATCGGCGGTGTGCGGCGCATTGCGCGCGTGGCCGAATGGGTGGTGCCGCTGATGGCCGTGGCCTACCTGCTGGTCACGGCGCTGGTGATGGTGCTGAACGCGGAGAAGCTGCCGGAGGTGATCATGCTGGTGCTGCGCAGTGCATTCGGTGTGGATGCAGCGTTCGGTGCGATGATCGGTACTGCCATCCAGTGGGGCGTGCGTCGCGGCGTGCTGTCTAACGAGGCCGGCATGGGCAGTGGGGCGCACCCGGCCGCCGCCGCGGAAGTTTCGCATCCGGTCAAGCAGGGCCTGGTGCAGTCGTTCTCGGTCTACATCGACACGATGGTGGTGTGCAGTGCGACCGCCTTCCTGATCCTGTCCACCGGCCTGTACAACGTCTACGACCCGGCGGTGAACGGCATTCCCGATGAGGCGCGCCTGCTGCTGGGCAATCTGCCCGGCGTCGAGGCCGGGCCACGCTTCGTGCAGCATGCGGTGGAATCGGCGCTGCCGGGCTTCGGCCGTTCGTTCGTGGCGCTGGCGATCCTGCCGTTCGCGTTCACCACCATCCTCGCGCTGTACTACATGGCCGAGACCAACGTCAGCTATCTGTGCCGCGATCGGCCGGCGGCGTGGCTGATGGGCGTCTTCCAGCTGCTGTTCCTGGCAGCGACCGGCTACTCGGCGGTGAACAGTGCCACAGTGGCCTGGTCGCTGGGCGACATCGGCGTTGGCCTGATGAGCTGGCTGAACATCATCGCCATCCTGCTGCTGCAAAGGCCTGCCCTGGCCGCACTGCGCGATTACGAGCAGCATCGCCAGGCCGGCAAGGATCCGCTGTTCAACCCGAAACTGCTGGGCGTGCGCAACACCAGCGTGTGGGAAGGCTGACAGGATCGGGGTCAGATCCCTCAGGATCGGGGTCAGATCCCTCAGGATCGGGGTCAGATCCCTCGCCAGGGCGAGGGCTCTGACCCACGCCATTGCCGGGTGGGTGCGAACCTCGGTTCGCACCGCTCTTCCCGCGGCACTCGCCGGGCATGGCCCGGCGCCAGCGCATCACTCGTTCGGCGGCGTGGTCGCCTTGGCCTCGCTGCCGAAGCTGCCATCGGCTTCTGCCGCCAGGTAGGCAAACACGGTGTAGGCGGCCACGTTCTGCGCCAGTGCCTTCGGGTCGATCTTGTCCAGCGTGTCGTCGGCGGTGTGGTGCAGGTGGAAGTAGTCCGAGCCGTCCTGCGCCAGCCACGCCCACGCACCACCCTTGGCGGCCAGCGGGCCGACGTCCGGGCCCGGGCCCCCCTTGTCGGCCTGGTACTCGATGCCCAGCGGCTTCATCACTTCGGCAATCTGCTTCGTCGCTTCGCGCGAGCCTTCCGGGTTCGGCGAACCGGTATTGAAGGCGTAGATGCGGCCGGCGCCGAAGTCGCTCTCGGCGGCCAGCTGGTGCAGCGCCACGTCCTTCGCGTGTGCCTCGGCATAGGCCTTGCCGCCGTACAGGCCCTGTTCCTCGTTGGCGAAGGCGATCACGCGGATGGTGCGCTTCGGTGCCTGCTTGAGCTGGCCGATCAGGTGGCCTGCAGCCATGGTGATGCCCACGCCTGCGCCGTCATCGACAGCGCCGGTGCCCAGGTCCCACGAATCCAGGTGACCGCCGATCACCACCACTTCCTTCGGCAGGCTGCGGCCGGTGATCTCGCCGATCACGTTGTACGAAGTGGCCGTGCCATCCCAACCGCAGTCCAGCGCCACCTTCACCGTGGTGCTGCCACGCGCCAGCAGGCGCGCCAGCTGGTCGGCATCGGGCACCGACAGCGCGGCCGACGGCACCGGGGTCAGGCCGTCATCGAAACGGGTGATGCCGGTGTGCGGCACGCGGTGCGAGTCGGTACCGGCCGAGCGCATCAGGAAACCGACCGCGCCCTTGCGGATCGCCTCGGAGGGGCCCTTGCTGCGGATCGCGCCGCCACGGCCGTAGTCGCGGCCATCGCGGAACGGCAGCATCTGGTAATCGACGAAGGCGATCTTGCCCTTCAGCGAACCCGCCGGCGCGGCCTGCAGCGCGGCCAGGTCGGCGAAGCGCACCACCTCGGCTTCCACGGTGCCACCCGGGCTGCCGCCCAGTGCGGTGATCTGCAGCGGCTGCGGGTTCTTGCCGGTCACGGCGGCGTGTTCACTGCGGCGTTCCCACTTCGGGAACGTCACCGGCTCCTTCCAGACCTTGTCAAAGCCCAGGGCCTTGAACTTGGCTTCGGCCCAGGCGACCGCGCGGGCGTCGGCTTCGCTGCCGGCGATGCGCGGACCGATCTCGGTGGTGAGCGACTCGACCACCTTCCAGCCGGTGTCATCGGCCAGCGCCCGGTCGCGCAGTTGTGCGGCGGTGGCCAGCGACGCCGGGGGCAGGGTGGTGGTGCGCGGCGCCGCGAAGGCCGGGGCGGCCAGCAGGGCGAGGGAGGATGCGATGGCAAGGACGCGGCGACGCATGGACAACTCCGGGAAGGGACCTAAGCCTTGGAGCTTAACAGTCGTTCAGCCCGGCGCATGGGCGGGAGGTCATGGCTGGCGCGGATGCTGTTTTCCGCCAGATGCAGCAAAGCGAAAGCCCCGCCGGAGCGGGGCTTTCGTGCAGTCGCGGCCGGCACGACCGTTCTGCGGCCTTATTTCTTCAGGCTGTCGCGGATCTCGCGCAGCAGCACCACTTCTTCGGCCGGCGCGGCCGGTGCCGCTTCCTTCTTGCGCGACAGGCGGTTGATCGCCTTGACCACCAGGAAAATGGCGAAGGCCACGATCACGAACTGGATCAGCGTGTTGATGAAGTCACCGTAGCCGATCACTACCGCCGGAATTTCCTTGCCATCGGGGCCGAGCCGGGCCGGTGACAACGTCCAGGCCAGTTGCGAGAAGTCCACCTTGCCGATCAGCAGGCCCAGCGGCGGCATGATGATCTTCTCGACCAGCGCCGTCACGATCTTGCCGAAGGCCGCGCCGATCACCACGCCGACGGCGAGGTCGATGACGTTGCCGCGCATCGCGAATTCCTTGAACTCGGTGAGCATTCCCATTGTTGTTTTTCTCCGGTGGGGAAGTGGACAGCGCGCAGGGTAGCGCAGGTGATGTCAGCCGGCGATCACGCCGTGGCGCTCGGCCACGTTTTCCAGGCGGGCACTGAAACGGTCGCCGGGCTTCAGCGCAGCCACCCCGGACGGGGTACCCATGAACACCAGGTCGCCGGCACGCAGCTGCCACAGCTTGGACAGCTCGTGCAGGATTTCCGGCACGTTCCAGATCATCTGGTCGAGCAGCGCCTGCTGGCGCACCTCGCCATTGACCTCCAGCGACAGATTCAGCGCAGCCAGGTCGCCCACTTCTTCGGCGTGGACGATCTCGCTGATCGGCGCGGAGGCATCGAAGCCTTTGGCCGCATCCCACGGGTGGCCCTTGTCCTTGGCCGCGGCCTGCAGGTCGCGGCGGGTCAGGTCCAGGCCGACGGCATAGCCGTAGACCAGTGCGTCGGCGTCGGCCACGGCCAGCTCGCCGGCGGGCGCATCGCGGCCGATCGCCACCACCAGCTCCACTTCGTGGTGCAGGTTGGCGGTCGACGGCGGGTAGGGAATGGCATCGTCGTGGCCGACCACGATCGCGTCGGCCGGCTTGCTGAAGAACATCGGGCGGCCACGGTCATCGGCCGCCGGCACCGCGGCACCCATTTCGCGGGCGTGGTCGGCGAAGTTGCGGCCGACGCAGTAGATGCGGTGCACGGGGAAACTGCCACCACCGGCTACCGGCACACGCGGCAGGGCTGCGGCAGGGATCACATCGGAGACATCGGACATGCGGGCATCCAGGAAGGGCGTGCCCGCAGTCTAGAACGCATGGCGCCCGCCGTCAGCGGGCGCCGCACGCGTGGATCAGCGCGAGGCCGGCAGCACCGGCTTGCGCACCACGCGATACTCGCCCTCGACCACGGTCGGGTCGACCGGGCGTGCAGTCCCCGGCTTGCGCGAGGCCAGCAGCTTCCACGCCAGGCCCACCAGGATCATCGCGGCACCGACGAACACGCCGATGAACACCATCGCGGCCAGGATCGCCAGGCCAAGCAGGCCCACGGCAACGCGCACCAGCGGGTGACGCGGCTTGCGCGGCGCGAACAGGGTGCGGAACTGGTTGAAGGCGGATGCGCGATTGAACATGGCGGCTCGATAGGCTGGGATCAGCGAAAGCAGAGTATCGGGACGCGCCACTGTCATTGAGTGAAAAACTCGTTAAATATAGCCTGTGCTTATTACAGATCAATGACTTGTGTTCATGTCGCAGCCAGTGACCTGAGTGGGCATGCGACAATGCGGGTTTACCGTACGAGCCTTCGCCATGACTGCCGCTGCCGCCCTGATCGCCCTGGATGCCCTCGCCGATGGCGCGTTTGCCGAGGTCGAAGCGCTGGTCGATGGCGATGCCGAATCGCTGGTGCTGTATCGCGACGGTGCGCAGGTGCGCGCGTTCCTGAACATCTGCCCGCATGCCGGCCGCCGTTTGGACTGGGCACCGGGTCAGTTCCTGAAGAGCCGCGAGGGGCATCTGGTCTGCGCCGCGCACGGCGCCTCGTTCGCGCTGGACAGTGGCGACTGCATCGCCGGCCCGTGCAAGGGCGACCGCCTGCGCGCGGTGCCGGTGGACGTGCGCGACGGGCAGGTTTACCTGGCTTGAAGCCAGCTGGGGGTCGGATCCGTTTTCCGCAGGAAAACGGCTCTGACCCCATCAAGCCAGGAGCAGTCGAGCATGGCTCGACGCTACAAAAGCCGTGTCGACCGAGGTCGGCAGCTACCAGAACGAGATCGGTGCCGGCCAGCGGCCGGCACTACCGGGGTGCAGGGCGCAGCCCTGCCGATAAACCCATTCCTCAGAACATCAGGTTGATCATCAGCACCACCACGCAGGTGTAGATCAGCGACAACGGGCCGCCGACCCGCCACATCTCGCGCGGGGTGTAGTTGGCCGGGCCGGTGATCATCGAGATCACCGGGTTGGAGGCCGTCATCAGGTTGTTGGACGCCGACAGCGCCACGATCAGTGCGAACGCGGTCGGGTTGCCGCCTGCCGCCAGCGCCAGGTTCACCGCGATCGGCACCATCACGATGGTCGCGCCCACGTGGCTGATCACCAGCGAGAACGCTGTGGTCAGCAGTGCCAGCGCCACCTCCAGCACCCACACCGGAATGCCGGTCGGCAGCTTGTCGATGGTATGGCCGGCCACCCACGCCGCCGCGCCACTGGAATCCATCGCCCAGCCAAGCGGAATCAGCCCGGCCATCATGAATACCGTCTTCCAGTTGATCGAGGCATACGCCTCGTCCATGCGCAGCACGCCGGTCAGCAGCATGCCCGCCACGCCGGTCATCAGCGTCAGCGCCACCGGCAGCTTGCTGGTCAGCGCGATCAGGATGGTCAGCGCGAAGATCGCCATGGCGATCTTGAACTTGTGCGGTCGCTGCTCGCCGGTGGGGTAATCGGTGACCACCACGAAGTCGCGGCTCTTGGCGGCCTGCGCCAGGTCGGTCCAGATGCTGTGGAACACCAGCATGTCACCGGCGCGCAGCTGCACGTCGCGCACGTCCTCGCGGATCACCTGCTTGTCGCGGTTGATCGCCAGCAGGCTGATGCCGCGCTCCTTGCGCAGGCGCAGGTCGGCCGCGCTCTTGCCGATCACATTCGAGGTCGGCGGCACCACCGCCTCGGAAATACCGGCGCGGCTGGGGTTGAACAGGTCGCCCAGGTGCTTCAGGCGCGAGGACATGCGCAGGAACTGGTTCTGCGCGAAGTCGCTGATCTGCTGGCGCGGGCCCATCGCACCGAGCACGCTGCCGACCCAGATGCGCATCTCTGCCGGCGGCGCCAGGCGGGTGTCGTTGCCGGTCTTCAGCGCCAGCAGCAACGGCGCGTCGTGCAGGTTCTCGGCCTCGCCCAGGGTCATGCCGACCAGCGGGCTTTCCGCGCTCACCACCAGCTCGAACACGTCGCCTTCGATGCCGTAGGTCTTGGCGAAGTAGCTTTCGGTGCGCGCCGGGGTGACCCCGTCGTTGACCAGGTTCTCTTCCTCGATCAGCTTGCGGTCGCCGTAGTAGCGGAAATACAGCAGCGAGGCGACCAGCAGCGCCACGCCGATCGGCAGCGGCGCGAACATGCGCAGTGGCTCGATGGTGGCCAGGCCCGAGGGCAGGTTGTTGTTGGCCGAGGCCAGCAGGTCGTTCAGCAGGATCAGCGGCGAGTTGCCGACCATGGTCAGCGCACCGCCCATCACGATCGCCGCCGAGATCGGCAGCAGCAGGCGCTGCATCGTCAGGCCCGTGCGCGCCGCCAGCCGCGAGGCGACCGGCAGGTACAGCGCCATCACCGATGGGTTCTGCATGAAGGACGAGTTCAGGCCGGCAATGGCCGTGGTCATCATCAGCAGCCGCTGCTCAACGCCATGGCCACGCCGCAGCAGCCAGGCGGCCAGCCGGTTCAGCGCCCCGGTGCGGTCCAGGCCCGCACCGAGGATGGTGGTGGCGATGATGCTCATCACCGCGTTACCGGAGAAACCGCCGAAGATCTCCTCCGGCGCGATCAGCCCGGTGACACCGAGCACCACCAGCACCACCAGCGCGACCACGTCGGCGCGGATGCGCTCGAACAGGAACATCGCCATCGTGAAGCCGACCAGCCCGAGCACGAGCTTCATGTCGTTGGTCAGCGTCAGCGCGGTATCCATGTGGGGCGCGGCGTCCTCAGGCGATCGTCAGGTGCGGTCGTACAACAGGTCCCAGACGCCATGGCCGAGTTTCTGGCCGCGGGTCTCGAAGTGGGTCTGCGGGCGCCAGTCCGGGCGCGGCACGCTGCCACGCGGGCCGGCGCGGTTGACCAGGCCGGCGGTGGCATCGAGCACGTCCCACATCTGCTCGGCGTAGTCTTCCCAGTCGGTGGCGCAGTGCAGGCGGCCACCCGGGCGCAGCTTGCGCACCAGCAGTTCGGCGAACGCCGGCTGCAGCAGGCGGCGCTTGTTGTGACGCTTCTTGTGCCACGGGTCCGGGAAGTAGATGCGCACTTCATCGAGGGCGCCGTCGGCGATCTCGTTCTGCAGCACTTCCACCGCGTCGTGGTGGTACAGGCGCACGTGGTCGGCGTTGTCGTCGGCCAGCGCGTTGAGCAGCCGGCCCACGCCAGGGGCGTGCACTTCGATGCCGATGTAGTCGCGCGACGGATCGTGCTGCGCAGCGAAGCGCAGCGCGGCGCCGTTGCCGAAGCCGATTTCCAGCACCTTGTGCGCCGGGCGGCCGAAGGTGGCGTCCAGGTCACGCGGCTGGCCGGTGTAGTCGAGGCCGAAGCGCGGCCAGCGTTCGTCGAACGCGCGCTGCTGGGCCGGGGTGAAACGACCCTGGCGCAACACGAAGCTGCGCACCTCGCGGCGGCCTTCGCTCACGGTGAAGGGCTTGGGCGGGGCCTTGGAACCGGCGCTGTCGAAAGGATTGGTCATCAGCCGATCAGCCCGTCCACTGGCGAAGAAGCGCTGGCGTAGCGCTTGCGCGGGATGCGTCCGGCCAGGAACGCCTCGCGGCCGGCCTCGACCGCCTTGCGCATCGCACTGGCCATCAGCACCGGGTTGCGCGCACCGGCAATGGCGGTATTCATCAGCACGCCGTCGCAACCCAGCTCCATCGCGATCGCGGCATCGGAGGCGGTACCCACGCCGGCATCAACGATGATCGGCACCTTGGCGTCTTCGATGATCTGCAGCAGGTTGTACTTGTTCTGGATGCCCAGGCCCGAACCGATCGGCGCGGCCAGCGGCATTACCGCAGCGCAGCCGATCTCTTCCAGGCGCTTGGCCAGGATCGGGTCGTCGGAGGTGTAGACCATCACCTCGAAGCCGTCCTTGACCAGCTGTTCGGCAGCCTTGAGGGTCTGCATCACGTCCGGGTACAGGGTCTTCTGGTCGCCCAGCACTTCCAGCTTGGTCAGGTTGTGGCCGTCCAGCAGTTCACGGGCCAGGCGGCAGGTGCGCACGGCATCCTCGGCGGTGTAGCAGCCGGCCGTGTTGGGCAGGATGGTGAAACGCTCCGGCGGCAGCACGTCGAGCAGGTTCGGCTCGCCCGGGTTCTGCCCGATGTTGGTGCGGCGGATGGCCACAGTGACGATCTGGGCGCCGGCAGCCTCGGTGGCCAGGCGGGTTTCTTCCAGATCCTTGAACTTGCCGGTGCCGGTCAGCAGCCGCGAGCCATAGGTCTTGCCGGCGATCACCAGCGAATCGGGGGAGACATGAACGTTCATGGCGCGATTATCGCTTATCCGCCTGAAGATGGGGTCATGCAAGGCGGTGCTGTCCGCAGGAGGGCGAGGGTAGTGCCGGCCGCTGGCCGGCAAATGCAGGGTGCCTGACAGCGTCGGATTGCCGGCCAGCGGCCGGCACTACCCGCGCAGCCTCACCCGCCGCCCAGCGCGTGCACGATCTCCACCACGTCGCCTTCGGCCAGGACGTGCTCGCCATGGCGGCTGCGGCTGACGATCTCGCCGTTGACCTCGACCGCGACCCGGCGCTGCAGCAGCTGCTCGGCCTGCAGCAGATCGTGGAGGGTCGCCGAGGCGGGCAGGGTACGGGGTTCGCCGTTGAGCTGGATGTTCATCACCGCATTGTCGCCGATGGCCTGCGCGGATCGGAACCCTTGCAAATGTCGCTGATCGCCAGCCCCGGCACAGCGGGGTCCAGCGCCCTCGGGCGACAATCCATGCGGCGGCGCAGCGTGAGCAAAACGCGGCGCAGTGAAACCATTCACCGTGCGCCGGCGTACGTCCGCCGGGTCCTCAACGATATCCCCACAGGAGTTTTTTACATGCTGCTCAGCAAACGCCCGATCCGCTCCCTGATGGCGGCCGCGATCGCGCTGGCCGCGCTTCCGGCCATGGCAGGCGAATCCCCGTATTCCAAGGCCGTGTTCTTCGGCGACAGCCTGACCGATGCCGGCTATTTCCGCCCGCTGCTGCCGGCCGATGTGCGTCCGGTGACCGGCCAGTTCACCACCAACCCCGGTTGGGTGTGGGCGCAGCAGGTCGCCAACTACTACGGCCTCAACGGCGCCGCCAACGGCAACGGCCAGAGCGGCGACAACTACGCGGTCGGCGGTGCCCGCGTCGGCGTGGACGTGGCGAGCCCGATGGGAACCATCCCGTCGCTGAAGTCGCAGGCGGCGCGCTATCTGGCTGCCAATGGCGGCAAGGCTGACGCCAATGTCCTGTACACGGTGTGGGGCGGTGCCAATGACCTGTTCGCGGCCGCCGCTGCGCCGGCGCAGGCACAGGCCATCATCGGCGCCGCCGTCACCGATCAGATCGCCCTGGTCGGCGCGCTGAAGCAGGCCGGTGCCGAGTACGTGCTGGTGCCGAACCTGCCCAACGTCGGCCTGACCCCGGCCTTCCGCGGTCCGAATGCCGCCGCCGCCACCGCGCTGTCGGCCGGCTACAACAAGGCGCTGTACGGCGGCCTGAAGCAGGCTGGCATCGCGTTCATCCCGCTCGATACCTTCACCGTGCTGGGCGAAGTCGCCGCCAACCCGGGCATGTACGGCTTCACCAACGTCACCAGCACCGGTTGCAGGATCGACCCGGCCAACTCGACGCAGAGCATCCTGACCTGCAACCCGACCAGCTACGTCAGTCCGGATGCGGCCAACACCTACCTGTTCGCCGACGGCGTGCACCCGACCACCGCCGGCCACCAGCTGCTGGGCCAGTACGCGGTGTCGGTGCTGGAAGCCCCGCGCCTGCAGCAGGTGCTGAGCCACTCGGCGCAGACCATCGGTCGTTCGCGTGCCGACCAGGTCAGCATGCACCTCGGCGGTCGTCCGGCCGACGGCCTGTCCTGGTGGGGCGGCGTGCGTGGCGACCTGCAACGCTACGACCACGCCGACCTGTACGACGGCCTGGCCCCGGCCGGCCTGTTCGGTATCGACTGGGCCCGCGACGGCATGGTGTTCGGCGGCTTCGCCGGCTTCGGCCGCCTCAACGCCGACTTCGGCAACAGCCGTGGCGACTTCACCCAGAAGGACACCACCGCCGGTCTGTTCGCAGGCTGGTATGGCGACCGCATCTGGGTGAATGGCCAGGTCAGCTACACCTGGCTGTCCTATGACGTGAACCGCAAGGTCCAGCTGGGCCCGGCCACCCGTGAGCATGGTGGTTCGCCGGACGGCAGCAACCTGACCGCCGCGCTGAACGCCGGTTACGAGTTCGGCACCGAAGGTGGCTTCCGCCACGGCCCGATCGCCTCGGTGATCTGGCAGAAGGTGAAGATCGATGGTTACACCGAAAGCGCTGCGGCCGGCACCCTGGCCACCGCACTGGGCTACGACCGCCAGAACGTCGATTCGACCGTGGGTCGCATCGGCTGGCAGGCCCGCTTCGATGGCGGCACCCTCAAGCCGTACGCCCAGGTGACCTACGATCACGAGTTCGAGGACACCAAGCAGGCCAGCGCCTGGCTGCAGACCCTGCCGGAACTGGGCAGCTACCGCGTGCCGGGCCTGAAGTTCGACAAGAACTACGCCACCGTCGTGCTGGGTGCCCGCACCGAACTGTTCGGCCTGCAGAGCAACTTCGGCCTGAGCGCGTCGACCGGCCAGAAGCGCGCGCAGGACGCCACCCTGTTCGCCAATTTCAGCGGCACGTTCTAAGCAGTAACCGCCGGGGTCGGAGCCCTTTCCGCAGGGAAAGGGCTCCGACCTGTTGCGCCAGGGGGCGGATCCGTTTCCGCCAGGAAACGGCTCTGACCCCTTTGCGGCATGGTGCCATTGCGCAACACTGGCCCAACCGCATAGACTTTCACCGCGCACTGCGGGCGTAGCTCAATGGTAGAGCTGTAGCTTCCCAAGCTACTGACGTGGGTTCGATTCCCATCGCCCGCTCCATCCTTCATGACCGCGCCGCATTCCGCCGCGCGGGTTCCTCCAGACTGCCTCAGTACGCCGCGAACACCGCGGCCAACGCGTCCGCGTCCAGCACGCGTCCCTGGGCGCGATCATGCGTGTGCAGGTACCAGACCTCGTCCGGCTCCAAGTGCCGTGTCAGGTGCCACTGGTTTTCCCGGGCCAGAATATCCACCCGTCCCTGGCAGCCAAAGCAGAAGCGGGCCAGAGGCTTGATCGCGGCGGCCTTGCCATTGACACTCAGGGTCAGTGCGGGGGCCGCGTAGGTTTTCAGTTCCCCGGATGACGGATTCTCGGTGATGGTGACCGTGTCCCGGCGCAGCGTGGCCACCTGTGCCTGCACCAACGGTTGCAGCCACAGCTCGATGGTGTCGAACAGCACATGCAGCGACTGGATCCAGTCCTGGTACTGTTTTTCGACCGCGATGGCCCGGGCCTGTTCCGCGTGTGCGGACTGCTGCAGCTTCTGTGCGAGTTGCTCCATTTTCGACATCGGAATTTCCGTTTTTGGGCGAGCTTCCATGGTGATCGGCACGCTTGCTCGCTTCCAGCCGAAAGCGACATTTTCGTAGAACTCCTAGAAGTGCTGCGGCGGTGGCGCGTAACGCTTCAAACTTTTCCCATGGGCAGGCCGGCACTGACCGACTAGCGTGCGCGGATATTGATCAGGAGCTGCCATCCATGAACTGCCGGGACGACGTCGTCGAGCGCATCCACAGAATCTTTCTTTCCGTCGGCGTCGGCTCGAACAAGCAGCTTGAGGCGGTGCGCGCGCTCGGGCGTGCAGGCGGCCCCAAGGCCGCGCAACTGATCGAGCAGATCTACCAGCAGGCGTTCAGTAATTCCGCCCTGCAGATGGCCTGCGTGGCGGCACTGGGCGAAGCGGCCCACGGCTTCCAGGCCAGCGCTGGACGGGACAGCTGACGCTTCATCCACAACGTTGGTGATCGTCGGCGACGGGCATCATCCGCCCGCCACACGCCCGCGCTATGCTGCGCGCCTGCCGACCGATCCCACTGCGATGAAGCTCGCCATCCTGTCCCGCAACAGCTCTCTGTATTCCACCCGTCGGCTGGTCGAGGCGGCACGCGCGCGGGGCCACACCGTGCGCATCCTGGATCCGTTGCGCTGCTACATGCGCATCGCCGCCGATGGCTTTTCCATGCACTACAAGGGCCGGCCGATGACCGGCGTGGACATGGTCATCCCGCGCATCGGTGCCTCCATCACCCGCTACGGCACCGCCGTGCTGCGCCAGTTCGAACTGATGGGCGCGCGCACGCCCAACCCCTCCGACGCCATCCTGCGTTCGCGCGACAAGCTGCGCGCGCACCAGCTGCTGGCGGCCAAGGGCATCGACATGCCGGTCACCGTGTTCGGCGACAACCCTGATGACACCGTCGACCTGCTGTCTATGCTCGGTCCGCCACCCCATGTGGTGAAGCTCAATGAAGGCACCCAGGGGCGTGGCGTGATCCTGACCGAAAAGGCCAGTGCCTCGCGCGGCATCGTCGAGGCCCTGCGCGGTCTGTATGCCAACTTCCTGATGCAGGAATTCATCGGCGAGGCCAAGGGGGCCGACCTGCGCTGCTTCGTGGTCGGCGATCAGGTGGTGGCGTCGATGCAGCGGCAGGCACCGGAGGGCGACTTCCGCTCCAATCTGCACGCCGGCGGCACCGCCGTGGCGGCCAAGGCCAGCCGTGCCGAGCAGCAGGTGGCGGTGCGCTCGGCCAAGGCACTGGGCCTGTCGGTCTGCGGCGTGGACCTGATCCGCTCCGCGCGCGGCCCGCTGGTGCTGGAGGTCAACTCCACGCCCGGGCTGGAGGGCATCGAAGCGGCCTGCGGGGTCGACGTGGCCACGCGGATCATCGAGCACGTAGAGAAGATCAAAAAGCCCTGATTATTCATGGGGTTGTGATTCTCATGGGTAAATGATCCGCGGCTTTAACGAGGCTTTAATCGACCCCGGCGTAGGCTTCAGCGAACCGCAGCTCTGCCTCTCAGCAGGATCGGTATCGGGATACGACTTCAGGCCCAGGCGGGTGCACCGCCTGGGCCTTTTTTATGCCGGTGGGCCCCGTGCCCAAGGTCTCTTGTGGAGGCCGCGTGACGGTCGTAGAGTTGGCCCTTCGTTCCGGGATGGATCGGGAGGTTGGCGATGTACCGCATCATGACGATCGCGTTGCTGCTGGGCCTGTCTGGCGCTGTTGCCGCCAAGCCGGAGAAAGCCGCTGTACAGATGGACCGGCAGGGCTCGGTCGCCGAACAGATGCGCCAGGTGGAAACCGCCCTGGCTGCCCCCGACTATGCCGAACTGTCTGCCGAGGATCGCGGCCAGGTGCAGCAGTCGCTGTCGCGCATCCGCCAGCACCTGGGCGAGCGCCAGACCGTGCAGGAACTGCCGCCGCAGCTGCAGGCCGAGGTGTTCAACGAGCAGGAGCGCATCAACACCCTGTTGGCGCGCGGCCACGAAGACAGCCGGCAGATCTGCAAGTACGAACGCACCACCGGCAGCAACATGCCCAAGAGCCGCTGCCTGACCGTGGCCGAACGGCGCCGGATCGAGGAGAAGGGCAAGGCGCTGATCAACGACCAGCGCAGCTACAACATGCTCAGCCCACCGCCCGCCGGGCGTTGAGCGCGCACGGGCCTGTGGTCTCGCCGACCGTGCCGTGACGGCGCGTCGGCGATAGCGCAGGATCGATTTCCACTCATGGAAGAACCTGGAGGTAACGATGCAGCGCATGATTCCCGTCGCCCTGATGCTGGGCCTGGCACTGGCCACCACCGCCCACGCCAAGCCCGAGAAGGCACAGGTGAAGTTCGACGCCAATGCACCGGTGGCCGAACAGATCCGCAGCGTTGAGGCGGCCATCAACAGCGAGGACTACAGCGAGATCGGGCTGGAAGACAAGAGCCGCGTGCAGCAGGCGCTGGGCCGCATCAAGATCAAGATGGGCGACCACGAACGCATCGAACAGGTCAGCCCGCAGGACCGCACCCAGATCTTCAACGACCAGGAAGTGATCAACACGATCATGACCCGCGCCCACGCCGACAGCCGCATGGTCTGCCGTCGCGAGCGCACCACCGGCAGCAACATGCCGCAGAGCGTCTGCCTGACCGTGGCCCAGCGCCGCAAGGCGGAGGAAGACAGCCGCAAGGCGCTCAACGACGGCCAGCGCTTCAACAACTACAAGCCCTGAGCACTGTCGCGCGGGCCGCGCGCGGCCATCGGTCACCCTGCCGTGCGTCCCTTGTGGACGCATCGGCGGAACCGTAAAGTCGAGACCCTATTCATGGACGAACATGGAGCTCGTCATGTACCGCAACACTACGCTCGCCCTGATGCTGTCGCTCGGCCTGGTGGCCACCGTGCAGGCCAAGGCGCAGAAGGACACCGTGCAGATGGATTCCTTCACCCCGGTGTCCGAGCAGATCCGCCGCGTCGAAACGGCCATGGGCAGCGAGGACTACAGTGAAATCGGGCTGGAGGACAAGAGTCGCGTGCAGCAGGCGCTGAACCGGATCCGGATCAAGATGAATGGCCGCGAGAAGGTGGATGAGCTGGCGGCGCAGGAGCGCAACGACCTGTTCAACGAGCAGGAGATCGTCAATACCATCATGACCCGTGCCCAGGCCGACAGCCGCATGATCTGCCGTCGCGAGCGCCTCACCGGCAGCAACATGCCGACCAGTGTCTGCCTGACCGTGGCCCAGCGTCGCAAGGCCCAGGAAGACAGCCGCCAGGCGTTGACCGACCAGCAGCGCATCAGCCGCTGACCCGCCGCCGCAGGGGCCTTGCCCGGTGTCGCCCCGTCGGTACGAAATGTTAAGAATGGAACCTGTATCGTTCAGCAGGTAGACGTCGCGTCCACCCGCACAGGGGCATCCTGAGCGGGTGGGCCTGGCCCCCCGACGACCCTTCAAGAACCAGAGGTCCCAGTGCGCATTCTCGTAATCGAAGACAACAGCGACATCGCCGCCAACCTTGGCGACTACCTTGAGGATCGTGGTCATACCGTGGACTTCGCCGCCGACGGCGTGACCGGCCTGCACCTGGCCGTGGTCCACGAGTTCGACGCCATCGTGCTGGACCTGAACCTGCCGGGCATGGATGGCATCGAAGTGTGCCGCAAGCTGCGCAACGAGGCGCGCAAGCAGACCCCGGTGCTGATGCTGACCGCCCGCGACTCGCTGGACAACAAGCTGGCCGGTTTCGATTCCGGTGCCGATGACTACCTGATCAAGCCGTTCGCGCTGCAGGAAGTGGAAGTGCGCTTGAACGCGCTGTCGCGCCGCGGCAAGGGCGTGCAGACCCGCGTGCTGGAAACCGGCGACCTGGAATACAACCTGGACACGCTGGAGGTGCGTCGCCAGGGCAAGCTGCTGCAGCTCAACCCGACCGCGCTGAAGATCCTGCAGGCCCTGATGGAAGCCGCGCCGGCCGTGGTCACCCGCCAGGAGCTGGAGACCCGCGTCTGGGGCGAAGAGCTGCCCGACTCGGATTCGCTGCGCGTCCATATCCACGGCCTGCGTGCAGTGGTCGACAAGCCGTTTGAAGTGCCGCTGATCCAGACCCGCCATGGCATCGGATACCGCATCGCCACCCCGGAAGCCTGATTCCGTGGCAACCAAGGGGGAGCGCCGGCGTTCGCCGTACCGGCGGCGCCTGCGCAGCCGCATCATCGTCTCGTTCGTGTTGTTGGGCTTCTGCCTGACGACGCTGTTCGCGTTCGCCACCAACTGGGCCCGCATGCGCGTGGAAAACCAGCTGGTCGAAGACGTGATGAACCGCAACATCAACGAGTACGTGCGGCGGTTCTACGAGAGCCCCGACCGCAACCCCGACCTGCCCGTGCAGCAGATGCGTGCGCGCCTGGTCAAGCCTGACAAGTTCGAGGCGTTGCGCGAAGAAGAGCCAGATTGGGCCGCGCTGCCCGATGGCAATCACAACATCTCTGGCGTGGACGAGCGCGGGCAACCTTATGCGTACAAGCTGGCCGTGCGCAAAACACCCGACGCCTGGGCGTTCCTGGCCTACGACATGACCGACAGCGTGCGCGGCGGGCAGCAGCTCAACCGCGCGCTGGTGCTGTCGGTGCTGGTGTTCAGCCTGCTGTCGCTGGTGCTCGGCTGGTGGTCGGCATCGAAGGTGATGAAGCCGGTCTCGGACCTGGCTGCGCGGTTGCGCGCCTATCGCGGCGGCACCAGCGAGCCCGAGCCGCTGGCGCCGCGTTTCCCCGATGACGAAGTGGGGCAGCTCGCGCAGGCGCTGGATGACTATTCGTCGCGGCTGACCGAAGTGGTGCAGCGCGACCGTGAGTTCAATGCCGACGTCAGCCACGAGCTGCGCACGCCGCTGGCGGTGATACGTGGCGCCACCGAGCTGCTGCTGACCCGGCCCGGCCTGGATGAGAAGGTGCTGCAGCGTCTGCAGCGCATCCAGCGTGCCGAACAGCAGTGCAGCGACCTGATCGGCGCGCTGCTGCTGCTGTCGCGCAATGAGCGTGGGCAGGGCACCAGCAACGTCGCCCGCGTGGCCGAACAGCTGCTGGATGCGCACCGCGCACAGCTGGGCGGCAAGCCGCTGGAGCTGGTACTGGAAGGCGAGCGCAACCTGGTGATCGATGCGCCGGAGGCGGCCTTGTCGGTTGCGCTGGGCAACCTGATCGGCAACGCGGTGAAATACTCGCAGGATGGCGAGGTGCGCGTCTTTGTCGGCAGCAATTCGGTGTCGGTGACCGACAGCGGCCCGGGCCTGAGCGAAGAGGACGCCGCCAAGCTGTTCCAGCGCGGCTATCGCGGTACGCACGCCGGTCATTCACAGGGCGGTGGCATCGGCCTGTCGATCGTCAGCCGCCTGTGCGATCTGTATGGCTGGCAGGTCAGCGTGCGCCCCGGTGGCGAGCGCGGCGTGATCGCCACGCTGACGTTCTCGCCGAAGCCGTTGTAAGGGCGCCTGCTTGGGTGGGTGCCGACCTTGGTCGGCACGAATCCTGCCGACCTCACAACGCGCCCTGTGTCGCTAGTGCCATCGAATTAACTTCGCAGGCGTGATGGACCAGAAGCCCAACACGACATCACCGTGACCGTTGCCACGTAGCGCGCGTGTCCGCATGCACGCATTCGTACACCCAACTGCGGCTTGAGAATTTCCTTACAGATCACAGCGCTACGTGATGGCCAGATGGGTCGGCCGGGGCAGGTGCCCTGGCCGGGATTGGCGTCCTGAAAAAAACCTTCAACTCAAGCGCTCCGGGTGGGCTGCGGCTCATCATGGACAATGCACCGCCTGCCTTGTTTCGGCGGATGGTGCGTGGGGATTCATCAGAATCCGCTGGAGTCTTTTTCCTCGCGCTTGAGTTGTTGGGTCTCCGGTACGCCAACCCGCACCGTCCGCCACCTCGCATCCGCAGGTGGCTCGTCGTCTGCGAGGAGATTCACCATGTCCGCACGCCCCTTGTTCCCCCAACTGCATGCCCTGATCGGCGAAGCCGCCAACCTGCTGCCGGCCGACCTCGCCGAGCGCATCGAAACCCTGCTCGACGATCCCAAGGATCTGCTGCCTGCGTTGCTTGCCCGCATGGACGGTCGCGATGCAGCCGACGGGCGGCGCCTGGAAGCACAGGGCCTCAGCCCGGCCCAGGCGGCCACCATGGCCGGCCTCAGCCGCACCCTGGCCGGCTTGAATGCACTCATGCAGGTGCTGCACGCCGCCGAAGCCGCCCGCGAACAGGGCGGCGCCCACCAGCAGCTCAGCCCGGATGTGGTCGACGGATTGCTGCTTGGCGCCCGGGAACTGGCCCGTTATGCCCGCCTGCAGCTGGAGTAGGTCCACGCCATGCGTGGATGCGCTTCGGTAGTGCCGGCCGCTGGCCGGCAGCCGAGTCGTCCAGTAGATCCACGCCACGCGTGGATTCGCTTTGGTAGTGCCGGCCGCTGGCCGGCAACCAGGCCTCAACCCCCAGCCAACCCCAGATAGCGCTCATGCAGCGCCTCCACCTGCGCCTGCAGGCCTTCCGGGTGGCCATCGTTGACCACCACATCATCGGCCAGCGCCAACCGCTGCGCGCGGCTGGCCTGGGCGGCGATCATCTTGTTGGCCAGCGCGGCGTCGATGCCGTCGCGCTGCATCAGCCGGGCGTGCTGCACCGCTTCGGGCGCATCCACCAGCAATACCCGGTCCAGCCACGGGTAGGCCTGCCGCCCACCGACCTCGGTCAGCAGCGGGATGGCGGCAATCGCATAGGGACTGGTGGCCTGCACGCACTGCTGTTGCATCAGCAGGCGAATGGCCGGGTGGGTGATCGCTTCCAGCTCGGCCCGTTCGGTCGGGTCGGCGAATACATGGGCACGCAGGCGCGCCCGGTCCAGGCTGCCATCCGCCTGCAGCATGCCGGCGCCGAAGCGCTCGGCGATACGGCCCAGGGCGGGGCTGCCGGCAGCAACCACCGCACGGGCGGCCAGGTCGGCATCGGCCACCACGATGCCCAGCGCCTCGAAGCGCCGGGTCACCTCGCTCTTGCCGGCGGCAATGCCACCGGTCAGGCCAACCACATACCCGCTCATGGGGATTCCCCTCAGCGCAGCCCGCTCAACACCAGGTACTGCTCCACCACGGGAGCGCCCCACATGAAGTACAGCCAGCCCGCGATGGCCAGGTAGGGGCCGAACGGGATCGGCGTGGCGCGGTCACGGCCCCGGGTGTACAGCCAGATCGAACCGATGATGGCGCCCAGCACCGACGACAGCAGGATGATCGGCAGGATGCCCTTCAACCCGCACCAGGCGCCGAGGGCGGCCAGCAGCTTGAAATCGCCGTGGCCCATGCCTTCCTTGCCGGTCAGTTGCTTGAACAGCCACCAGACCATCCACAGCGACAGATAGCCCACCGCCGCGCCGACCAAGGCAGGCTTGGCCGGCATGTACAGGTTGTCGATGTTGCCTATCAGGCCCAGCCACATCAGTGGCAGGGTCAACTGGTCGGGCAGCAGCTGGGTGCGCAGGTCGATGCCGGACAAGGCGATCAGGAAGCAGGTCAGCACGATGGCGCCGAAGCCCTGCCAGCCGAAGCCGAACTGCCAGACGCAGGCCAGCACCAGCACCGAGGTCAGGGCCTCGACCAGCGGGTACTGCAGCGAGATCGGCGCCTTGCAATGGCGGCACTTGCCGCCCTGGATGATCCAGCTGAACAGCGGGATGTTCTCGTACCAGCTCAGCTTGTGCTTGCAGTGCGGACAGTGCGAGGGCTCGACCACGATCCCCGGTGGTGGGGGCTCGTAGAAGTCCGGTTCTTCCAGGACCTCGCGCGCATCGCGCTTCCACTGCCACTCCAGCCGCTTGGGCAGGCGCAGGATGACGACGTTGAGGAAACTGCCCAGCAGCAGCCCCAGGGCGGCCGCGGCGGGGTAGCCGAGGCCGGGATGCTGGTCGAGAAATGCCATGTATTGATTATCCGACGACGGAAGCGAGCTTGAAGATCGGCAGGTACATGCCGATGACCATGCCGCCGACGATGGTACCAATGATTACCATGATGATCGGTTCCAGCAGGCTGCTCAGGGCGTCAACGGCATTGTTGACCTCCTGCTCATAGTACTCGGCCACCTTGAACAGCATAGCGTCCAAGGCGCCGGCCTCTTCGCCGATGCCGGTCATCTGGATGACCATGTGCGGGAACAGGGCGGTCTGCTTCATGGCCATGTTGACCGGGTACCCGACCGAGACGTCGTCGCGCATGCGCAATACGGCATGCTCGTAAACCGTATTGCCGGTGGCGCCTGCCACGATCCCCAGGGCCTCCACCAAAGGCACGCCGGCCTTGAAGGTGACGGCGGTGGTACGGGCAAAGCGGGCGATTGAGCTGTTGTGCATGATCTGCCCGATGACCGGCAGCTTCAGGACCAGTCGGTCCATGCTGTGCTGCATCTTCGGCGACCGTTTATAGGCGGCAATGAAGCCCACGATCGAACCGATGATGACCAGCAGGATCAGCCACCACCACGAGACCATGAACCGCGACATGTTGACGATCATCTGGGTGAAGGCGGGAAGGTCCGCGCCGAATCCCTTGAACACGTCCTCGAACTGCGGCACGACCCAGACCAGCAGGATGCCACTGACCAGCAGGGCAACCGCCAGCACCATGGCGGGATAGAACATCGCCTTCTTGATCTTGCCCTTCAGGGCTTCGATGTTCTCTTTGTAGTTGGCGACAGTGTCCAGCACCGTCTCGAGGACGCCAGCGCCTTCACCAGCCCGTACAAGGTTGCGGTAGAGCTCGTCGAACTGCACCGGATACTTGCTGATGGCCTCATAGAGTGACGAGCCGCCTTCAATATCGGCACGCAGGCCATCCACCATCTTCTTCATGCGCGGGTTCTTATGCCCGTTCGCAATGATGTCCAGCGATCCCACAATGGGTACGCCCGACTTCATCATGGTAGCCATCTGGCGGCTGAAGAAGGCGATTTCCTTCGGCGTGATCTTGCTGCCTGCAGCGCCGAACAACGGCTTGGGTTTGGGCTTCACTGTGCCTGGGGTGATGCCTTGACGACGTAGCTCTGCTCTCAGCAGGTTCGCATTCTTCGCGGTCTGCTCACCCTTCATCTTCACGCCCCGCTTGTCGGTCCCCTCCCAGACAAACGGCTGCAGCTCCGTGGTGCTGCGCGCCACGGGCTCCTTCTTGATCGCACTGCGACTGACAGACATATCGGCTCCCCAAGACCCGCCATCCCCAGGCGGGCGTCTAGCCGTCGATGGTAGCGGGTTCATGCCCGTCTGGGCAGTTGTTGGGGGCACCATCATGCGAATTCGTGCCAGGTGCCGACCAAAGGTGACGCACTGCGTCACATTGCCGCGTCCATCGCAGATTCGCATCGGGGGGGTTCCCATCCGTGAAATAGCTGCCATCATGGGCGCGGGGAAATCCAGGGGGAGGCGTGCCGGGGTTGGCACGCAACCTGCGTTGATCCACCCGCAGGGGGCAGGACCCGCTCAGCTGGCCGCCGGCCAGACCGATCCTGTGCTCTGAAATCAACCACCACTATCTTGGGGATGTATCAAATGAAGAACCAGAAGGGCTTCACCCTTATCGAACTGATGATCGTCGTTGCGATCATCGCCATCCTGGCCGCCATCGCCCTGCCGATGTACCAGGACTACGTGGCCAAGTCGCAGGCTACTGCTGGTCTGGCGGAAATCACCCCGGGCAAGACCCAGGCAGAAGTGCTGCTGAATGAAGGCAAGGCCTTCGACAAGACCCCGGCGCAGATTGGCCTGAAGAACTCGGATCGCTGCGCGATTACGGTTGACGGCGATGCGACCGCTGGCACCGCAACGATCACCTGCAAGCTGTCGGGTAATTCCAAGGTTGCCAAGGGCTCGCTGGCTCTGGCTCGTGCAGCAGATGGTACCTGGGCTTGCACCGCGACCGATCTGGACGCTAAGTACATCCCGGGCGGCTGCAAGTAATAGCTAGCAGCGGTTATGGCAAAAGGCCCCGTATATCGGGGCCTTTTGTTTAATGGCTAATAAAATGCATAGGGGCAGACATCTCGTGAACAAGTCTCTCATTGGGGAGGGGGGCATGAAGCGAAGCAATGGCTTTACGTTGATTGAGCTGATGATTGTCGTCGCAATCATCGCAATCGTCGCTGCGGTCTCCATTCCAATCTATATGAACTATGTGTCGCGGGCGCAATTGGCCGCCGCGCTTTCCGACATACGCCCAGGAAAGACCACGCTTGAAGCAGTGGCGCAAGACAGCAGGAACGCTGCTGACGTTACTGCCGCATACATTGGATTGAAGGTGACGGAACGTTGCTCCGCAGTAAAGGCTGAGCTTACTGATGCCGGGGTGGGAAGCATCGCATGCACGGTGAGCGGAGGCGGAGCAGTGCAAGGCAAAGATCTCATCCTCCGCCGCGCAGCCGACGGCACCTGGACCTGCGACGGCAGCGCCTTCGAAGCGCGCTATCGCCCAACCGGCTGTTGATCACACTTCGGCCTGCCAATGGGATGTTGGCGGGCCGTTGACGGGGCTATCATCCCCGAGGGAGTCAGGATCGTGCCTGCCGGGCTGGGAGTGCCGGGCGAGGCAGTCATGCTGAAGGATTGGCGTCGTCGTCGGCCATCGGGTCGCGGCAGGTTCTGCTGCCCTGTGCGGTGCCCTTGGAAGGCGCGCCGCACTGCCTGACCCATGATGAGCCAAGGATCCATATGAATGCCGTAACCACCGTCAATCTCGTCGGCATCACCGGCCTGGCCCGTCGCCTGGTCCAGGATGGCGCCTTGGACGAGGCTTCTGCCCGTGACGCAATGGCCAAGGCCGCTGCCGCCCGCCAGCCGCTGCCGACCTGGTTCGCGCAGAACAAGGTGGTCGGGGCGGCCCAGTTGGCGGCCGCCAACGCGGTCGAGTTCGGCATGCCGCTGTTCGACGTGTCCACGTTCGACGCCAGCCAGAACGCAATGAGCCTGGTCAGCGAGGAACTGCTGCGCAAGCACAACGTGCTGCCGCTGTTCAAACGCGGCGGCAAGCTGTTCGTGGGCACCAGCAATCCGACCCATTCGCTGGACGAGATCAAGTTCCACACCAACCTGGTGGTGGAGCCGATCCTGGTGGATGAAGACCAGATCCGCCGCACGCTCGAGCAGTGGCATGCCAGCCATGACACGCTGGGCGACGCACTGGGCGGTGACGACGATGGCATTGGCAACCTGGATGTGTCCGGCGGTGACGAGGACATTCCCGGGGGCGGCGACTCCGGCATCGATGCCAAGGGCGACGACACCCCGGTGGTGAAGTTCGTCAACAAGGTGCTGGTGGACGCGATCCGCAAGGGCGCCTCGGACATCCACTTCGAGCCCTATGAAGACGACTATCGCGTGCGCCTGCGCATCGACGGCCTGTTGAAGATGGTCGCGCGCGCGCCGGTGAAGCTGAACCAGCGTATCGCCGCACGCCTGAAGGTGATGGCGCAGCTGGACATCGCCGAGAAGCGCGTGCCGCAGGACGGACGCATCAAGCTCAACCTGTCCAAGACCAAGCAGATCGACTTCCGCGTGAGCACCCTGCCGACCCTGTTCGGCGAGAAGGTGGTGCTGCGTATCCTGGACGGCAGCGCGGCCAAGCTGGGCATCGACAAGCTGGGGTACGAGCCGGACCAGCAGAAGCTGTTCCTGGACGCCATCCACAAGCCCTACGGCATGGTGCTGGTGACCGGCCCGACTGGTTCGGGCAAGACGGTGTCGCTGTATACCGCGCTGGGCATCCTCAACGACGAGACGCGCAACATCTCCACCGCCGAAGACCCGGTGGAAATCCGCTTGCCCGGCGTCAACCAGGTGCAGCAGAACAACAAGCGCGGCATGACCTTCGCCGCTGCACTGCGCTCGTTCCTGCGACAGGATCCGGACATCATCATGGTTGGCGAAATCCGCGACCTGGAGACGGCCGAGATCGCGATCAAGGCGGCCCAGACCGGCCACATGGTGCTGTCCACGCTGCACACCAACGATGCGCCGCAGACCATCGCGCGCCTGATGAACATGGGCATTGCGCCGTACAACATCACCAGCTCGGTGACCCTGGTGATCGCCCAGCGCCTGGCGCGCCGGCTGTGCAACAACTGCAAGCGCCCGTCCAACCTGCCCGAGCATGCGCTGCTGGCCGAGGGCTTCACCCAGGCGCAGCTGGATGCGGGTATCGAGCTGTACGAGGCGGTCGGCTGTGACGAATGCACCGAGGGCTACAAGGGCCGTACCGGTATCTACCAGGTGATGCCGATGACCGACGAGATCGCCACGATCGTGCTGGCCGGTGGCAATGCGTTGCAGATTGCCGAGGCCGCGCAGCAGATCGGGGTGAACGACCTGCGCCAGTCGGCGTTGAAGAAGGCGGCGGCCGGGATCACCAGCCTGGCCGAGATCAACCGCGTTACGAAGGATTGAGGTCGATCCACGCCATGCGTGGATGCCGCGATGCATGAGGTTGCCGGCCAGCGGCCGGCACTACCCGTTGGTGGGCCCGCGTCGGGCCCTGTCCTTACTCCATCCCCAGCTTCTTCAGCTTGTAGCGCAGCGCGCGGAAGGTGATGCCCAGCTGCGCGGCGGTGCGGGTCTTGTTCCAGCGGTTTTCTTCCAGCGCGCGCTGGATGGCGCTACGCTCGAGCTGTTCGATGTACGAGGGCAGGGCGGCGCTGCCGGGTTGCAGGTCCACCACGGCTTCGGCGGGCGCTGCGCTGCCGGGCGTGCGCGGGGCATGCTGCGGCAGGCGCAGGTCGTCGGCGCCGATGCAATCTTCCTCGGCCAGTGCCAGCGCGCGTTCCAGGATGTTCTCCAGTTCGCGCACGTTGCCGGGGAAGGCGTACTGGGCCAGCGCGTCCAACGCCGACGGCGCCAGCAGCGGCGTCGGGCGGCCATGGCTGCGGGCCAGCCGAGCCAGCACCGATGCGGCCAGTTCCGGCAGGTCCTGGCGACGCTCGCGCAGCGGCGGCACCCTCAGTTCGATCACGTTGATGCGGTAGTAGAGGTCGTGGCGGAAGCGCCCGTCCTCGACCAGTTCGGCCAGGTCCTTGTGGGTGGCCGAGAGGATGCGCACGTCCACCGGTTCTTCGGTGGCAGCGCCCACCGCGCGCACCGACTTCTCCTGGATCGCGCGCAGCAGCTTCACCTGCATCTGCAGGGGCAGCTCGGCTACTTCGTCGAGGAACAGGGTGCCGCCGTGCGCGGCCTGGAACAGCCCGGGCTTGTCGGCGTGGGCGCCGCTGAAGCTACCCTTGCGGTGGCCGAAGAACTCACTCTCCATCAGCTCGCCGGGAATCGCGCCGCAGTTGACCGGCACGAACGGGCCGGCCGCGCGGGCGCCCTGGGCGTGGATGGTGCGTGCGACCAGCTCCTTGCCCACGCCGGATTCGCCGAGGATGTAGACCGGCGCCTGGCTGCGCGCGACCTTGCCGATGGTGGTACGCAGCACGTCCATGGCCGGCGAATCGCCCAGCAGGCGTGCGCCCTGTTCGGCGGCGGGGCCGGGCGCGGGGCGCTCGGTGTTGTTCAGTTCCAGCGCGTGCTTGACCAGGCCGCGCAGCACGGCGATGTCCACCGGCTTGCTGACGAAGTCGAAGGCGCCGGCTTTCAGCGCTTCCACGGCCAGGTCCATGCTGCCGAAGGCGGTGATCATCGCCACCGGCGTGCGCGGGTAGTGGTGGGCGATCTCGCTGACCAGCTCGATGCCGTTGCCGTCCGGCAGGCGCATGTCGGTGATGCACAGGTCGTACGGATTGCTGGCCAGCAGTTCGCGCGCTTCGGCAAGGTTGGCTGCCGTACTGATGCGCAGCCCCATGCGGCCGAGCGTCAGTACCAGCAGTTCGCGGATGTCGCGTTCGTCGTCGACGACGAGGGCGCTGCGGGTTTCGTTCATGGGCGGAGAAGATAAACGAGGGGGCTGGAAGCGACAAATGCTTGACGCACGGAATCAGCTCGGCAGCAGGGTGTGCGGGCCGGGCAGCACCAGGCGGAAGCAGGAGCCACCGGCCGGAACCGGGATGTAGTCCAGCCGCGCCTGGTTGGCCCGGCACAGCTCGCGGGCGATGTACAGGCCCAGCCCGGTGCCGTGCTCGGAGGTGGTGAAGAAGGGCCGGAACAACTGTGCGGCCACACTCTCGGGAATGCCGGGGCCACGGTCCATCACGTCGATGACCGCACTGCGCTCGTGCTGCGCCACGCGCAGGCGCACCCGTGCCGGCTGCTGGCCGATGCGGCCATATTTGAGCGCGTTGTGCACCAGCACGGTCAGCACCTGGTAGAGGTGCTTGGTGTCGACCTGGGCCAGCACGGAGGTGTCACTGATGATCGGCTCGATGCTGTCGGTCTCCAGCGTCTGACCCTGCTTGTACTCCAGCACGAAGCGGCGCACGAAGGCGGCCAGGTCGACGTTCTCGGGCGTGGCGCGCTCGCGCCGGGCCAGGCCCAGCACGCTTTCGACGATGCCGTTGGTGCGCTGGCACTGCTGGCGGATGATCTGCAGCAGGCGGCGGTCGCTTTCGTTGAAGCCGGTGCCTTCTTCCAGCAGCTGCACGGCGTAGTTGATCGCGGCCAGTGGGTTGCGGATCTCGTGGGCGAGGCTGGCCGAGAAGCGGCCCATCGCCGACAGGGTGAGCGATTCGGCGCGGCGCGAGACCACGCTGGAGTCGTCCAGGAACACCAGGGCCAGGTCGCTGCCGGCCAGCAGGCGGGCAAAGCGCGGCTGCACTTCGGGCTGGTCGGGGTTGAGTTGCAGCGGCAGTTCGTCCTGCGCCCAGCCGTTGCGCCAGCGCTGCAGCCGGCGGGCGAGTTCCGGGGCGGCGCTGGCCAGGTCCAGGCGGCCGCTTTCGCCGCTGCCGTCGCTGTCACCGAGCAGCATCGAGGCGGCCTCGTTGGCCAGGGTGACGCGGTTGTCGGCGTCGACCACCAGCACGCCGGTGCGCATGCGGCGGATGATCAGCTCGTTGATCTGGAACAGGTTGGCCACTTCGTCGCCGCGCTGGTTGGCCAGTTGCTGGTTGCGGCGCGCGCGGCTGCCGACCTGGTAGCTGATGAAGGCCAGGGCCAGGTAGCTGGTCGCGAACATCGCCAGTTCGGCCAGGGTACGGGTGGGGTCGCCGCCTTCCAGCAGCTTCCAGGTGTATTCGACGCCGGTGGCGAGGCTGGCGGCCAGCGCCAGGCCCAGCCCCAGGCTGAGCGGGAGCAGGGTGGCGGCGGCGGCGATGTTGAACAGCAGCGACATCGAGATGCCGGCGCTGGCACCGGGCAGGGCATGTGACAGCAGGGTGGCGGCGACGATGTCCACCAGCACGCCGCTGACCACGATCGGGCGCAGCCAGCGTTCGTTGCGGCCGATCACCAGCGCCAGCAGCGACAATCCCAGATAGATCGCCGCAACGGTGTCGGCCAGCCGCGGGTGGTGCGCTTCGCCGACCATGGCCGACAGCGGGCTGTAGAGCAGGGCGGCGATGACCGAGGCGATCAGCACCCGGTACAGCGCGAAGAAATACAGCTCACGCCGCGGAATCGATTCGATGCGGTCGATCAATGAAGCACTGGGTGACACGCCGGAACTCCCCTTCTGGCTGCCTGGGTCTGGAATCTGCGGCGGGCCTGCCCGGCGTCCCCTGAGGCCGGGCGGGCACGTCGCTTCGATGTGGCCCGGGGTGGACGCGGCCGAGCAACCCCGACGCGACACACCCTGGCTGACCAGTATAGGGCCCCCGGCAGGGCGCCGCCGGCGCGGTTCGGATCGCGCATTTGGCCCGGGATGGATACCGGTAGCCAGCGTGCGCCCGGGCGCAACTGCCTGAATGACGGCGGAAATCTGGCCGGGTGTGGCGTTTTGTACAGACTTCTTTGCGCCCCGGCGCCGGCTCGGCCACAATAGTGGGCCCGCCGCGGTCCGTGCCGGTGCCTCTTCCAGGGGCCCTGAGGAATTGCGTGCGGTCGTTCCTATTCCCACGGTGACGCATGAATTTCCACGAATACCAGGCAAAACAACTGCTTGCCGAATACGGCATCCCGGTCCCGGCCGGCAAGGTCGCGGCGACCCCGGACGAGGCGGTTGAAGTCGCCCAGTCGCTGGGCCAGGGCCCCTGGATGGTCAAGGCGCAGATCCACGCTGGCGGCCGCGGCAAGGCTGGCGGCGTCAAGTTCTGCAAGACCGTCGACGACGTGAAGGCCGCAGCCGCCAAGATGCTCGGCACCAAGATGGCCACCTACCAGACCGCCGGCGTCGAGCTGCCGATCAACCTGGTGCTGGTGACCACCGCCGGTGAGATCGTCAAGGAGCTGTACCTGTCGGTCCTGGTGGATCGCGGCACCCGCACCATCAGCTACATCGCCTCTTCCGAAGGCGGCATGGAAATCGAGCAGGTCGCTGCCGAGACCCCGGACAAGATCCACACCCTGAACGTGGACTTCGTCGAGGGCGTGCAGGGTTACCACGGCCGTGACATCGGCTTCAAGATGGGCCTGACCGCCAAGCAGGCCGGCCAGTTCGCCAACATCATGGTGAACCTGTACCGCATCTTCAACGAAAAGGACCTGGCGCTGGTTGAGATCAACCCGCTGGCGATCCTGGACGATGGCAACCTGTACGCGCTGGACGGCAAGTTCAACAGCGACGACAACGCCAACTTCCGCCACAAGGAACTGGTCGCGATGCGCGACAAGTCCCAGGAAGATGAAACCGAAGTGACCGCTTCGGAGCTGGACATCAACTACGTCACCATGGACGGCAACATCGGCTGCATGGTGAACGGCGCCGGCCTGGCCATGGCCACCATGGACGTCATCAAGCTCAACGGCGGCGAGCCGGCGAACTTCCTGGACGTGGGCGGCGGTGCCAACAAGCAGCGCGTCATCGAAGCGTTCAAGCTGATCCTGTCCTCCGACAAGGTCGAAGGCATCTTCGTCAACATCTTCGGCGGCATCGTCCGCTGCGACATGATTGCCGAAGGCATCATCGCCGCCGTGAAGGAAGTGGGCGTCAAGGTTCCGGTCGTGGTGCGCCTGGAAGGCACCAACGTGGAAGAAGGCAAGCAGCTGCTGCGTGACAGCGGCATGGCCATCATCCCGGCTGACAACATCAACGACGGCGCCAAGAAGGTCGTTGAAGCGGTCAAGAACGCCGCCTGATCCACGACACCGAAGGAAATTCCCATGTCTGTTTTGATTAACAAGAACACCAAGGTGATCGTGCAGGGCTTCACCGGCCAGCAGGGCACCTTCCACGCCACTCAGATGATCGAGTACGGCACCCAGGTTGTTGGCGGCGTGACCCCGGGCAAGGGTGGCACCACCCACATCGACCTGCCGGTCTTCAACACCGTTGCCGACGCCGTGCAGAGCACCGGCGCCAACGCGTCGGTCATCTACGTGCCGCCGCCGTTCGCGGCCGACGCGATCCTGGAAGCCGCGGCTGCCGGCATCAAGGTCATCGTCTGCATCACCGAAGGCATCCCGGTGCTGGACATGCTGCGCGTCAAGAACGTGCTGACCCGCTCCTACCCGGACACCGTGCTGATCGGGCCGAACTGCCCGGGCGTCATCACTCCGGGCGAGTGCAAGATCGGCATCATGCCGGGCCACATCCACAAGCCGGGCAAGATCGGCATCGTGTCGCGCTCGGGCACCCTGACCTATGAAGCGGTCAAGCAGACCACCGAAGTCGGCCTGGGCCAGTCCACCTGCATCGGCATCGGCGGTGACCCGATCAACGGCCTGAACTTCGTCGACTGCCTGAAGCTGTTCAACGAAGATCCGCAGACCGAAGGCATCATCATGGTCGGCGAAATCGGTGGTGACGCCGAAGAGGCCGGCGCCGAGTACATCAAGAACCACGTGAAGAAGCCGGTCGTCGGTTTCATCGCCGGTGCGTCGGCTCCGGCCGGCAAGCGCATGGGCCACGCCGGTGCGATCGCCTCGGGCGGCAAGGGCACTGCGGAAGGCAAGTTCGCCGCGATGGAAGCCGCAGGCGTCGTCACCGTCCGTTCGCCGGGCGACCTGGGCGCTGCCATCGCCAAGCTGGTGAAATAAGATCGACTGCCTCCGGCAGACGACGCTGTAGCGCCGGCCGCTGGCCGGCTGCTTGAAACAGAAAGGCCGCCTCCGGGCGGCCTTTCTGCGTCTGGCGTGGGGTCAGATCCCTTTTGCTGTGCAAAAGGGATCTGACCCCGGCGTTACAATGGCGGCATTGCAACCACAGGCTGGAATCCCATGGCTTCGATCCGTATCGCGATGGCGCAGTTCGACTTCCCGGTTGGCGATGTCGCCGGCAACACCGAGCGCATCATCGAGATGATCGGCCAGGCGCGCGACGAGTACGGCGCCGAGCTGGTGATGTTCCCCGAGCTGGCGGTGAGCGGTTATCCGCCGGAAGACCTGCTGCTGCGCCCGGGCTTCCTGTACGAGTGCGAGCAGGCAATGACCCGCATCGCCGCCGCCTGCCGTGGCATCACCGCCGTGGTTGGCTGGCCACAGGCGGCTGGCGCGGTGGTCTACAACGCCGCCAGCGTGCTGCGTGATGGCCTGGTGGAGCAGACCTATCGCAAGCGCGAACTGCCCAACTACGCCGTGTTCGACGAACGCCGCTACTTCGACGTCGATCCGGATGGCGGCAGCTGCGTGTTCGAGGTCAATGGCATTGCGGTCGGGCTGCTGATCTGCGAGGACCTGTGGTTTGCCGAACCGCTGGCCGACACCGTGCGCGCCGGTGCGCAGCTGGTGGTGGTGCCCAATGCTTCGCCGTACGAGCGTGGCAAGCACGCCCAGCGTGATGCTGTGCTGGCCGCACGAACCCGCGAGAGCGGGGCGGCGATCGCCTATCTCAACGTGGTCGGTGGCCAGGACGCGCTGGTGTTCGATGGCGCCTCGGTGGTGGCCGACGGTGATGGCACGGTGCACCCGGCCGCCGCCGCTTTCGTCGACCAGTGGCTGGTGGTGGAGTACGACGGCGACAGCCGCCGCTTCATGCCGCACGTGTGGATGGACGACGGCGACGAAAGCATGGACGCGCTGGCCTGGCGCGCGGTGACGCGCGGCATCCAGGATTACTGCCGCAAGAACGGCTTCAAGAAGGTGTGGCTGGGCCTGTCCGGTGGCATCGACTCGGCCCTGGTGCTGGCATTGGCCGTGGATGCGATGGGCGCGGAGAACGTGACCGCCGTGCGCCTGCCGTCGCGCTACACCGCCGGCCTGTCCAACGATCTGGCCGCCGAGCAGTGCCGGGCGCTGGGGGTGAAGCTTGAGGCCGTGTCGATCGAGCCGGCGTTCAAGGGCCTGATGGAATCGCTGGCGCCAATGTTCGAAGGCACCGCGCCGGACGTGACCGAAGAGAACCTGCAGTCGCGCAGCCGCGGCGTGATCCTGATGGCGCTGGCCAACAAGTTCGGCGGCCTGCTGCTGACCACCGGCAACAAGAGTGAGTACGCGGTCGGCTACGCCACCATCTACGGCGACATGTGCGGTGGCTATGCGCCGCTGAAGGACCTGTACAAGACCGAAGTGTTCGGCCTGTCCAAGTGGCGCAATACCGTGGGCGGCGCACCGGTGATTCCACCGGCGGTGATCAGCCGCCCGCCATCGGCCGAGCTGCGCGAGAACCAGCTGGACCAGGACTCGCTGCCGGCCTACGACGTGCTGGATGGCATCCTGTATCGCTACATCGACCAGGAGCAGTCGCGCACGGAGATCGTGGGCGCCGGCTACGACGCGGCCGTGGTCGATCGCGTGCTGCGCCTGGTGCGCATCAGCGAGTGGAAGCGGCACCAGGCCGCGCCGGGGCCGAAGGTCTCGCGCCGGGCGTTCGGCCGCGAGCGTCGCTACCCGATCAGCAACGGCTACAAGGGCTGAGGTAGCCGTCGGCAGGTAGTGCCGGCCGCTGGCCGGCAGCCCGTATCCCGCGCATCCACGCATGGCGCGGATCTACCGTGTTCGGTAGTGCCGGCCGCTGGCCGGCAGCCCGTATCGCGCGCACCCACGCATGGCGTGGATCTACCGTGCTCGGTAGTGCCGGCCGCTGGCCGGCAGCCCGTATCCCGCTCATCCACGCATGGCGTGAATCTACCGCGGTCGGTAGTGCCGGCCGCTGGCCGGCAACGTCCTGGATCGCGTATCCGGCATGGCGTGAATCTACCGGGCTTCGTCGAGCATCTGTTCGAGGCCTGCGATCTCCGCAGCGTCGTTGAAGGCGTCGTCCTCCAGTCGCGCACGCACGAACGCCAGGCCATCGGCCGCCGCTGCGTCCAGTGTGCCGCGGTGGTCGACCGGATAGCGCCGGAACGCGACCGGCTCGCCGCGCAGGGCCAGGCCTGCGGCATACAGCAGGGTCGTCAGATAGGGGACATCGCGGTCCTCGCTGCCATGGGCCAGCATCAGCGGCTGGCTGAAGCCGCGGCGCGGCACGCCCAGGTAGTCATGCAGCACCGTCCAGATGCCCGGCACGCCGGTCAGCGGTGCAGTGAACATGCTGCCGGTATCCATGCCGTCGAGCGTGCTGGCCAGATCCCCCAGGCACTGCTCGCGTGCCAGTGCAATGCGGGCGCGCCCGGCGTCGCTCAGTACCCGGTCGACCTGCGGCGCGACCTGCAGCAGGCCGTCGAGCAGGTACGCGTGATACGCGTTGAGCGCGCCGGGATTGGCAGTGCGGTTGTCGGGTTTCATCACCAGCGCGGTCAGTTCGACGGCGGTCGGCGTTCCGGCGGTGAAACTGCCGCGGTACTGCAGTGAGGGCCCGCCATGGGAAGCCGCCAGGTGCCCGGCGACCAGCGCGGCTGCGCCCCCCTGCGAATAGCCTACCGAGACCCAGCGCGGCGACAACGCTGCTGCGCCCAGGTACTGCCGGCTCGCCTTGACCATGTCGATGGTGTTGCGCGCCGCGGTACGCACGTGCAGGTAGGCATGGCGGCCTGGGCTGCCCAGGCCCTGGTAGTCGGCGGCGGCGACGGCATAGCCCCGGGCCAGGAACACGTCCAGGAAGCGCCCGTCGCGTTCGGCATGGGTGGGGCCGGAGACCGAGGGCGCACAACGGTCCGCAATGCCCTGGGTGCCATGCGCCCACGACACCACCGGCCAACCGCCGATGGGCGGCGTGCCGGCGGGCAGGTACAGCAGGCCGGTGCCTTCGGCCAGCGCGCCGTGGTGATCCGGGGTGCGGTAGTGCAGCTTGTACGCCTGGGCGGCCCTGGACGGCACCCAGGGCGCGCGATAGGGCGCGGCAGACAGCAGATCGCCCGGTGCGCCCCGCGCGAAGGCCGCGGGCGCCAGGGTCAGCGCCAGCAGGGCGCTGGCGAGAAGACAGGACAGGAAACGGAAACTACAGGGCCGTGTCGGCATGGGGCGCTCCGTGATGGCCGGTGTGGCCGCAGCGCCGCAGTGTGGACACCCACGCCCGGGCAGGATGCGACCGCCGTCGCAACCGCCGGGGATTCGTAGCATTCCGAGTGTCGTGGTCCACGCATGGCGTGGATCGACCGACAAAGAAAAGGCCCCTTCCGGGGCCCTCTCTTACTTCTTTTCCAGTCGCGCGTTGCGCTGGCCGGTGCTGGCGGACTTCTCGCCGGCGAACGGGTTCAGCTTGCGGATCATCCACGGGTACTTCGGCCACTTGCCTTCCAGCCACGGGTGGTCCGGCTGGTTCAGCTGCAGGACGCGGCGGGCGTCGTCGGCCAGGGTCTTGTTGCCCAGGTGGGTGTAGGAATCGGCCAGCACGGCCACGGCGTCGTACTGGAAGGCGCTCTGCGGGTAGGTTTCCAGCAGGTAGTTGGCGCGGCCCACGGCCGAGACCCAGGCGCCGCGGCGCATGTAGTACAGGGCGTTGTCCAGTTCGTGCTGGGCGAACACGTCACGCAGCTCCAGCATGCGCTGGCGCGCATCCGCCGCGTAGCGGCTGTTCGGGTAGCGGTCGACCACGATGTTGAAGTCCGAGTACGCCTGGTGCGGCGTGGACAGGTCGCGGCGGCTGGCATCCAGTGACCATACGCGGCGCAGGAAAACCGTACTGCGGTTGGAGTTGGCCAGGCCGCGCAGGTAGTACAGGTACGCAATGTTGCGGTGGGTCGGGTAGGTCCGGATGAAGCGGTCGATGCTGGACACGGCGTCATCGTGCTTGCCGGCCTTGTACTGGGCGTAGGCGGTTTCGATCATCGCCTGCTCGGTGTACGGGCCGTAGGGATACTGGGCCACCAGGCGACGGAAGCTGGCTTCGGCGCCGCTCCAGTTGCCGCCCTGCATCAGCTTGTGGCTTTTCTCGTACAGCTGTTCGACCGGCACGCCTTCGTCGGGGCGATCACCCTTCTTGGCGCCGCGGTGGCAGCCGGTTGCGGCGATGACCAGCACCAGCAGCAGGGCGGTGAGGCGGACGGGCGCGGAGAGCATGGCGGAGCGTCGGATCATGGGGTCGAGGCGGGACGCGGCTGGAATACGAAGGGTCGATGATAGCCTAGTGTCCTGTCCAGCGACTGAAACCGGCCGCCGGGACCCCAAAATTTCAAAGAATGCCCCTGCCATGTCTGAACAACCCTCTGAATCGGCCCGCCAGGCCATCGTCCCCGACACCGCCGCCGGCCGCCGTTTCGACGCGGTCGTGGCCGAACTGTTCCCCGAATACTCGCGTTCGCGGCTGACCGAGTGGATCAAGGCCGGTGAGGTCCTGCTGGACGGTGCCCAGGTGCGCCCGCGCGATCCGCTGCGCGGCGGCGAGGTCGTGACCCTCAATGTGGTGCTGGAAACCCAGACCGACGCGCTGCCGGAGGACATCCCGCTGGACGTGCTGTTCGAGGACGAGCACGTGCTGGTGATCAACAAGCCGGTCGGCCTGGTGGTCCATCCGGGTGCCGGCAACCACAGCGGCACCCTGGTCAACGCGCTGCTGTTCCGCGATCCGTCGGTGGCGGTGCTGCCGCGCGCCGGCATCGTGCACCGCCTGGACAAGGACACCAGCGGCGTGATGGTGGTGGCCAAGACCCTGGAAGCGCAGACCGCGCTGGTCGAGCAGCTGGCGGCACGTGACGTGCACCGCCAGTACCTGGCCATCGTGATGGGCGCGCTGGTGGCCGGTGGTACTGCCGATGCCCCGATCGACCGCCACCCGCGTGACCGCCTGAAGATGGCAGTGCGCGAGGACGGCAAGGAAGCGGTGACCCACTACCGCCTGCGCGAGCGCTTCCGGGCGCACACCGCGCTGGAGTGCCGCCTGGAAACCGGCCGTACCCACCAGATCCGCGTGCACATGGCACACGTGCGCCATCCGATCATCGGCGACCCGCTGTACGGCGGCGCGCTGAAGCTGCCCAAGGGCGCCAGCGACGAACTGGTCGCCGCGCTGCGCGGCTTCAAGCGCCAGGCACTGCACGCCGAGACCCTGGAGTTCACGCACCCGATCACCGGTGAGCCGGTGCGCAATACCGCGCCGGTGCCAGAGGACATGCTGCACCTGATGAAGGTGCTGCGCGAAGACAGCGAAGCCTTCGCCGCCCGCGAGCGGGACCGCTGGTGATGGCGGCCGCGCTGCCGTTGCTGCAGGCCGACTGGCCGGCGCCCGCAGGCGTCCATGCGCTGACCACGCGCCGGCACGGCGCGGGCATCTCGCCGGCGCCGTTCGCGCAGTTCAACCTGGGCAACCGGCACGCGGCCGATGGGGATACCCCGGCCAACGTGGAGCACAACCGCCAGCTGCTGCAACAGGGGCTGGCACTGCCGTCGGCACCGCACTGGCTGCGCCAGGTGCACAGCAGCACCGTGCTGCGCTTCGATGCACCGCCGGTGCCCGGCGCGAGCGAGCCGGTGGCCGACGCGGCGGTAACCTCGGTGCCGGGCGTGGTGCTGGCGATCCTGACCGCCGACTGCCTGCCGGTGGTGTTCGCCGCCGCCGATGGCAGCGAGGTGGGCGCGGCCCATGCCGGCTGGCGTGGGCTGGCCGACGGCATGCTGGAGGCCACGGTGGCCGCCCTGCAGACGCCGCCGGCGCAGCTGCGGGCCTGGCTGGGCCCGGCCGCCGGGCCGGCCGACTATGAGATCGGCGAGGAGGTCTATCACGCCTTCGTCGGCCATGATCCGGCCGCCGAGGCGGCGTTCGTGGCCACCCGCGCAGGCCACTGGAAGGTGGACCTGTTCGCGCTGGCGCGGCAGCGCCTGCAGTCTGCGGGGATGGACCCGGCACAGGTGTATGGCGGCACGGTGTCGACCATGGCCGATCCGGACCTGTATTCGCACCGGCGCGACCGTCGTACCGGGCGCATGGCGACCCTGGCCTGGATCGCGCCCTGACTCCGCCGCTGTTCGCGCGCGTGCTGGGGCCGGCCTTCGCCACCCTGGCAGGGCCGGTGCAGGCGCTGCATGCCGCGCCGTTGCCCTGCCGCTATGTGGGACAGGCGCGCATCGTGAGGGGGCGGCACTGGCTGGTGCCGCTGCTGGCTGCGTTGGCGCGGTTGCCACGGGACGGTGACGCGCTGCCCACCGAGGTGGCCTTCAACCACTACCGGCAGGGCGAGCAGTGGGCGCGACGGTTCGGCCGCTGGCCGATGGTGTCGCGGCTGTGGGCGCATGAGGGGCATCTGCGCGAGCAGCTGGGCGCGGTGCGTTTCGAGTTCGCGCTGCAGGCCCGCGAAGGTGGCATCGACTGGTCGGTGCGGCGGGTCTGGACGTTCGGGCTGCTGCCGCTGCCAGCACGGTGGTTTGCGGGCGTGCAGTGTCGGGAGGCCGGGGAGGGCGAGCGTTACACTTTCCGGGTTGATGTGACGTTGCCTTGGGTGGGAGCCCTGATCCGCTATGAAGGCTGGCTCGAACCGCAGTGAGGCCGCCACCGGGGCGGGCAATCCGGTGATCGTGTTTGATGGCGTATGCGCTCTGTGCAATCGCTGGGTGCGCTTCCTGCTGCGTTTCGACCGCAAGCAACGTTATCGCTTTGCAGCGATGCAGGGCGAGCGGGGCAGTGCGCTGCTGCGCGCGCACGGGCTGGACCCGCAGGACCCGGCGTCGTTCCTGCTGCTGGACGCGCAGGGCGCGTGGACCGATACCGATGCGATCCTGCGTGTACTGGCCGGGCTGGGCAGTGCATGGCGCCTGAGCGGCGTAATGCGGATGGTGCCGCGTCGCTGGCGCGATGCAGCCTATCGCGCGCTCGCACGGAACCGCTATCGCTGGTTCGGCCGGCATGACGCCTGCCACCTGCCTGCACCGGAGCAGGCCGCGCGATTCCTGGATTGAAGAAAAAGGGGACGGAGGGGATTAAGTCGTTTGTGCACAAACGACTTAATCCCCTCCGTCCCCTTTTTTCCTTCAGCCTTCCAGCGCGTCCAGGTAGCTGCGGCGCCAGTGGTTGATGTCGTAGGTGCGCAGGTGTTCCATCATGGCGTGCCAGCGCTCCTTGCGCTTGCGCAGCGACATCGTCGCCGCGGTGGCGATGGCGTCGGCAACGCCATCCAGGTCGTGCGGGTTCACCAGCAGTGCCTGCTTGAGTTCGTCGGCGGCGCCGGCCAGCAGCGACAGCACCAGCACGCCGGGATCCTCCGGGTCCTGCGAGGCCACGTATTCCTTGGCCACCAGGTTCATGCCATCGCGCAGCGGCGTAACCAGGCCGACCGCCGCCGCCCGGTAGAAGCCGGTGAGGGTGGCATGGGTGAAGTTCTGGTTGACGTAGCGCAGCGGTGTCCAGTCAGGTTCGGCGTGGCCACCGTTGATGTGCCCGGCGATCTGTTCCAGCTGGCTGCGCAGCTGCCGGTACTCGGTGACATCGCCGCGTGAGACCGGGGCGATCTGCAGGTAGGTCAGCGAGCCGCGCTGGTCGGGATGGCGCTCAAGATACCGTTCGAAGCCGAGGAAGCGCTCGGGCAGGCCCTTGGAATAATCCAGGCGGTCGACGCCGATCGCCAGCTGGCGGTCACGCAGGCTGTTGCGCAGGTTCTTCACCGCGGTCTTGGTCGCCGCAGTGCCGGCCTGGCGCGCGATCAGCTCGGTGTCGATGCCGATCGGGAACGCCGCTGCGCGGAAACGGCGCCCGCCCGGCGCTTCCAGCGTGCCGTTGTCGAGCACGCGACCACCGCCGAACAGGCGCAGGTAGGTCTGGAAGCGATCGGCATCGCGCTGGGTCTGGAATCCCACCAGGTCATACGCGTAGAGCGCGGAGAACAACCGCAGGTGATCGGGCATCGCCTGCAGCAGGTCGGCCGAGGGCATCGGGATATGCAGGAAGAAGCCGATGCGGCAGCCGATGCCGCGCTCGCGCAGCAGTGCACCGAGCGGGATCAGGTGGTAGTCGTGGATCCAGACGATGTCGTCCTCGCGCAGCAAGGGCGCGAGCTTGTCGGCGAACAGCGCATTGACCTTGTGGTAGGTCTCGCGGGTGGCACGGTCGTAGTCGACCAGATCCAGGCGGAAGTGCAGCAGCGGCCACAGCGTGCGGTTGGCAAAGCCGTTGTAGTAGCCGTCCACCTCGCGCTTGCTCAGGTCCATGGTGACGTAGTCAATGTCACCGTCCTTCTGCCGGTGCAGCGTACCGCTGCCGTCCTTTACCGTCTTGCCGCTCCAGCCGAACCACAGGCCGCCGCGTTCCTTCAGGGCGGCCAGCAGGCCGACAGCCAGGCCGCCGGCGCGGTTCTCGCCGGGTACGGCCACACGATTTGAAACCACGACCAGACGACTCACGATGCCTCCTGCCAGGACCGCGACAGGCGCATCGCGGCAGTGATCAGGCCGACGTGCGAATAGGTCTGCGGGAAATTGCCCCAGGCCTCGCCGCTGTCGAAGGCCAGATCCTCCGACAGCAGGCCCAGGTGGTTGCGCTGCTTCAGCAGCAGCTCGAACATCTCGCGCGCCTCGTCCATGCGCCCGATCGCCGCCAGCGCATCGATGTACCAGAACGTGCAGATGGTGAAGCTGGTCTCCGGTTCGCCGAAGTCATCCGGCGCGACATAGCGGTACAGCGAATTGCCATGCTTGAGGTCGCGGCCGATCGCATCGACGGTGGCGATGAAGCGGGCGTCCATCGCGTCGATGAAGCCGATGTCGGCCAGCAGCAGGAGCGAGGCGTCCAGGCGATGGCCGCCGAAGGTATCGGTGAAGTGGCCCAGTTCCTCATTCCAGGATTCGGCCATGATGCGCGCATGGATGGTGTCGGCGCGCTCGCGCCAATAGTGCGCACGGTCATCGCGCTTGAGGCGCACGGCGATCTTGCACAGGCGGTCGCAGGCGGCCCAGCACATCGCGCTGGTGTAGGTGTGCACCTCGGTGCGGCCACGGAACTCCCACAAGCCTGCATCGGGCACGTCATGCAGGGCGAAGGCCTGTTCGCCCAGCGGTTCGAGGCGGGCGAAGGTGTGTGCGTCGCCGGGATCCTGCAGGCGGCGGTCGAAGAACAGCTGCGTGGAGGCCAGCACCACGCTGCCGTAGACATCGTGCTGGCGCTGCACCCAGGCCAGGTTGCCACGGCGCACCGGGCCCATGCCGCGGTAGCCGGACAGGCTGGGAACCTCATCTTCGTCCAGCTTGGCTTCGAAGCCGATGCCATACAGCGGCTGCAGCGTGCCGTCGGTGGTGGCCAGGTTGAAGATGTAGCCGAGGAACTGTTCCATCGTGCGCGTCGCGCCGAGACGGTTCAACGCCCGCACCACGAAGGCCGCGTCGCGCAGCCAGCAGTAGCGGTAGTCCCAGTTGCGCACGCTGCCCGGCGCTTCCGGAATGGAGGTGGTCATCGCCGCGATGATCGCGCCGCTGTCTTCGTACTGGCACAGCTTCAGGGTGATCGCGCTGCGGATCACCGCGTCCTGCCATTCCAGCGGGATGGACAGGTAGCGCACCCATTCGCGCCAGTAGTCGCGGGTGCGCTGGAAGGCTTCCTGCACATAACCGCTGATCGAGCGGTTGAGCGACTCATCCACGCCCAGGATCAGGTGGATGGGATGGTTGAGCACGAACGGCAGGCCATCGCGCACGAAGCGCACCGGCACATCGGTGGTCAGCCGCAGCACGTGCTCGGGCAGGATCCAGCGCACATGGTTGCTGCCCCAGGTCGACTCCGGCACGCGTGCGCCCCAGTCAGCCAGCGGGCGCGCACGCACGGTGATGCGTGGGCTGCCGGCCAGCGGGCGTACCTGGCGGATCAGGCTGACCGGCCGGTAGAAGCGGTCGTTCTGACGCCAGCGTGGGGCGAAGTCGAGGATTTCCAGCTCGCCGCCGTGCGCGTCGCGCAGGACGGTACGCAGGATCGCCGTGTTGGTGAGGTACTCCTGCTCGCTGCCGGCGAAGTCCTCCAGTTCGATGGCGAAGTCGCCGCCGGTCTGCTGGTTGGGGCCGAGCAGGGCGCAGAAGGTGGGGTCGCCGTCGAAGGTGGGCAGGCAGCTCCAGACGACGCGGGCATGTTTGTCGACCAGGGCGCCGAAGCTGCCGTTGCCGACCACGCCCAGATCAAGATCGGGTTGGGTCATCACGCGGTACATCTCGGTTGCGGCCGTGGGGGGTGGCCGGGTCAATAGGCATTCTCACGCAGCCAGGCGTGCACGCTGCGTATGTCGGGCAGCGCAAACACCGCCGCGCTGGGTTCACGTTCACCCACCAGCACGCTCCAGCCGTGCTGGACGTTGGCGGCTTCGAAGCCGAATTCATCGGTGAGGTCATCGCCGAGGAAGACCGGAAGACGGCCGCGGAAGGGCAGGTACTGCATCATCCGGCGCACGGCGCGCCCCTTGTCGCTGCCTACCGGAACGAATTCGACCACGTGGTCGCCCGGCTGCAGGCGGTAACCGGGCCGGCCGCGCACGTGGCGGTTGGCAAAGGTGCGCACGTCGCTGGCCGCGTGCGGCGCGCCGCGCCAGTGCAGGGCCAGGCCGACGCCCTTGTCCTCCACCAGCACGCCGGGATGGCCGTGGGCGAAGCGCATCGCCTGCTGGTGCAGTGCGTGCAGCCATTCGGCGGTGTCGTCATCGTGTTCGTCGCGCAGCACGCGACCATCGTGGCCGCGCAACTCATGCCCATGCAGGCCGGCGGCAGGCAGCTGGAGGGGAGCGAACAGCTGGTCCAGCTGTTCAAGCGGTCGGCCACTGACCAGTGCCACGGCGCCTTCCAGGCGGTCACTGATGCGGCCGATGGCTTCACGCACATCCGGCAGGAGCTGCACGGCATCCGGTCGTGCAGCGAATTCGATGAGGGTGCCATCGACATCGAGAAACAACGCACAGGCGTCGTCCAGCAATGGCGGTGGCGGACGCAGGGGGAGCGATTCAGCCATGACGCCCAGCCTGCCAGCGCGGGCGTGTACGTGGGGTCGAGGACAGGCTACTGATCGGGGTAGTGCCGGGCGCTGGCCGGCACCCTGAGGTTGCCGGCCAGCGGCCGGCACTACCTACCAGACTGGCGAATCAGAACGTATAGCGGACCCGGCCGTAGTAATACGCACCGTTGCTGCCGATCGGCGACAGCACGTCGTACGGCAGGTTGCCGAAGTAGTAGATGTCGTTGTTGGATCGATCCGGGTAGTTGTCGGTCAGGTTCTGGCCGCCGATGGCCACGCTCCAGCGCGGGGTGATGCGGTACTCCACTTCGGCATCCAGCTGCCACTCGGCCTGGTAGGTCTGGCGCGGGATGTAGCCATCGCCGAAATTGAACACGCGGGTGGCGCTGCCGTAGCGGTTCACGCGGGTGCTCAGCGACCAGTGGTCGTTGCTCCAGGCGGCCGAGAAGCTGCCACGCGTGCGCGGGGTGGCATCGGTCAGGGTGTTGGTTTCCTCGATGCCGAACAGTACGTAGTCCGGGTTCATGGCGCGCAGCTGCGCCGGCGTGGCCAGCACATTCTTCAGCGTGGTCTTGGTGTAGGCGTAGGTGCCGGTCAGCAGCAGCTGGCCATCGCCCAGCGACTGCCGCCAGTTGCTTACCAGCTCGGCGCCACGGGTGCGGGTATCGGCGGCATTGACGAAGAAGCTGGCGCTCTGCAGTCCGCTGACGCCGTAGTTGGCGGCCACGTAATCGGTCAATGCGTCACCGGTGATGCTCTCCGACAGCGCGATGCGGTCATCGATGTCGATCTGGAAGAAGTCCAGTGACAGGTCGAAGTGCTCGCCGATGCGGCTGGTGAAGCCCAGCGAGGTGTTGATCGACTTCTCCGGCTTCAGGTTCTGCGCACCCAGGCCACGCGCGATCGGATTGTTGACCGACAGCAGGCGGCCCTGCACCAGCTGGCCGCCGGCGTTGTAACCGGTGGAGGTGGATTCGTAGCCGATCTGTGCCAGCGAGGGTGCGCGGAAGTTGTTGGAGATGGCACCGCGCAACGCGAACGCCGGGGTGAATTCGTAGCGCAGGCCGAGCTTGCCGGTCAGTTCGCCGCCAAAGTCGTCGTTGTGCTCGTAGCGGGCGGCCAGATCGCTGGAGAAGTGGTCGCCGAACTGGCTGGACAGGCTGGCATAGGCGCTGGCCACGTCGCGCGACAGGGTGGCGGCGTCCTGTGGGGTCAGGCCGCCACCGGCCTGCGAACCGGTCGGGCGGTCGGTGTACGGGCCGGCCGCATAGCTGGCCGGGTCGCCGGGGCGGGTCTGGTAGCGCTCATGGCGCGCTTCCACGCCCAGGCCCAGCGTGTGGCTGATGCTGTCGCTCTGGGTGAACACGCGGCTCAGATCGAGATTGCCCACCGTCTGTGCGTACTGGTAATCGGCAGTCTTGAAGCGGGTCGGGCTGGTCGGGCCCAGCGAGGCGTTGAGCGAATCGCGCAGGCGGTAGGTGAAGTCGTTCTGGCCGTAATCCAGGCTGCCGTCGTAGCTCCATTCGCCCCACTGCCCGCGCACGCCGGCCACGGCCTGCACGTCGCGGTTCTCGCCTTCGGAAATGGGCCGGTAACCGTTCGGATAGACCTGCTTCCAGTTGGCCTCGCCATCGGGATAGCGGAAGTAGTTGGCGCCTTCGGTGTCACGCTGGTTGAAGGTACCGAACGCGTAGAACGTCGAGGTCTGTCCCACCGGGATCTCGGTGTTCAGCCACAGGTTGATGTCCTTGCTCTGGCCATCGCCCAGCACGTAGTTGCGCTTGCCCTGCAGCGCCAGGTTGTCCGACGTCTGGTCCCACGGCGGAATCTGGTCGAAGCCGGCGCGGTTGGTGCCGTTGCGGTGCTTGTATTCCAGGCCGACGCGCAGGAAGCCGCCGTCCTCGCCCAGCGAGGTGCCGACCTTGGCGCTGATGTTGCCGGTCTGGCCGTCGGTGAGGGTGCGGCCGATCGGCTTGAGGTCGGTGTGGTTGGCACCGTAGCTGGCCTCGATCTCGCCACCGTCGCCGCCGTTGTCGAGGATCACATTGATCACGCCGGCCACGGCGTCCGATCCGTACAGCGCACCGGCACCATCGCGCAGCACTTCAATGCGCTTGATCGCGCTGACCGGGATCGAATTGAAATCGACCGGGGTGGTGCCCTTGCCGATCTTGCTGTCAGTGTTGACCAGTGCGGTGTGGTGGCGGCGCTTGCCGTTGACCAGCACCAGCACCTGGTCCGGCGACAGACCACGCAACTGCGCCGCGCGCACGTGGTCGGCGCCACCGGAGTTGGACTGGCGCGGGAAGTTGAACGACGGCAGCAGCGCCTGCAGCGCGCTGCCCAGTTCGCCGTTGACCACGCCGGCCTTGCGGATGTCCTCGGCGGTGAGCACATCCACCGGTGAGGTGGATTCGAGCACGGTGCGGTCGGCGGCACGGGTGCCGGTGACGATCACGGTGTCCAGGTTGGTGGCGTCCTGGGCCAGGGCCGGGATGGCAGCGGAGGAAAGCGCGAGGGCGATGGCGAGGCCGAGCGGCGACGCGGGCAGGCGGGCGGACATGGGGGGCTCCAGCAACAACGACGACGGGGAAGGGGGAGATGGTTTCACTTACATCCATCCGGATGAAGCGATATATTATCTTCGCGTGATGGCCGGTGCCGATGCAAGTCCCTGCCGGTCCGGCATGAGCTGATGCCCGGTTGGCATCAGCACACCGGGCCGGTGGCGCTGTACGCTGCCGGCTCGCCCTGTCCCCCTTCCCCGGAGCTGTACCGATGAAACACCTTGGCCTCGTCTTCGCCGTGCTGCTGGCCACCAGTGGCTGCGCCAGCCTGTCTTCGCAGGCGCCCAGCGCCTATGCCACGGCCACCACCGCCGAACTGAAGGGCGATGCTGCCCGCCCTTCCGCCGGCCATGGCTGGGTGCGCAGCGAGCTGTACTTCGGGGTGGGCGAGGAGCAGGGGGCCGGCAACCGCCCGCAGGCCGACACCATCAGCGACGCGCAGTGGCGCGCCTTCCTGGACAAGGAAGTAACGCCGCGCTTCCCGGACGGCCTGACCGTGTTTGATGCCTACGGCCAGTGGCTGTTCCGCGGCGATGCCGCGCCCAACCGCCTGCGCACCAAGGTGCTGGTGGTGCTGCACGAGGACACCCCGCAGCGCCGCGCCGACATCGAGGCGATCCGCCTGGCGTGGAAGCAGCAGACCAGGCATCAGTCGGTGCTGTGGTCGCGGCAGGCGGTCGAGGTATCGTTCTGAGTTGAAGGTGCCGCCGCGGTGCCGCAGGGAGCAATGATGGACTACATGGAATGCCTGCTGGGCCTGGCATTGGCAGGCGTACTGGCACCGACGGCGCAGGCGGGTGGGGACGACGGAGAAACGCTGCGCTTCCAGGTGGCCGCGCATGTGCAGGCGCATGCCGATCCGCAGCAGGACGGCAGCATCGCGCTGCAGCTGTCACCCTCGGGCAAGCGCCAGACGCTGGCCGGCGCGGCCGATGCCGACGGCAATTCGCGATGGTCGCTCGAAGATGTCGATTTCGATGGTTACCCGGAACTGGTCGCACGCGCTCCGGTAGGCATGGTCAACGAAGCGGTGGCGGTGTACCGGTTCGATCCGGCCGTTGAGGCATTCCGCGTGCTGCAGGCCGAGACCCACGGCAAGGACAGCTGCGGTGAGCTGATGGGGCTGACGGTCGACCGTCCGAGCCGCACGCTGACCAGCAGCTGCCGCAGCGGCCCGATGTGGTACACCGACCAGTATCGCTTTGCAGGCGCGACACTCCATCTGTACCGCGCCGAGCGCGTGCTGATGCTGGGCGATACGTTGAACGCCGCGCTGCAGTGGGAACAACGCGAAGAGAACGGGCCGTTGGCGGTCTGGCGCACCTATGATGCCGCCGGCCGCGTGCTGGAAAGTGCCATCGCCGATGGCCTGGGTGCTCCGCCGGATGGACCGTTGCGTGGTCGGCAGGCCGCGGTGGCACCCGCGCGCCTGTTCCTGTTCGACCAACCCGGCGCATCCAGCACCAGGCGTTACCTGGTCCAGGGCGACCGCGTGGAACTGCTGGATGAACGGGACGGCTGGGTGAAGCTGCGCTACCGCAACCCCAGGCAGGGTGAGGTGGTGGGCTGGATCAACGTCAACGATTGATTGAACTGAACTGACAGGCCCCTGGATAGCCGGGCCACTGCTGCCTGGTGTGTTTCTTGCTTGCAGGACTGGTCCCCTCGACGCTGGAAGCAATTTCGGATTTCTTGCATGGAGCTGCCGGGTGCTCCGGCACATGATCGTGGTGGTGGCTGAAAAGCCAGTTTCTGCACGGGCATTCCAATGACAATGGGGATCGGCTTCGAGCCGCGACTGCTTGAGAGAGACGGCCCGCACATGGTTGCGGCGCTGATGTCGCTGATTCTTCTCCAGCTTGGGCTCCTTCTGCCGGGGAGGGCCTGGTCGATGCCAGTCGTGGAACAAGCGCAGCTTATGTTCGAAGTAGCGCCAGCAACACCGGTAACTGTCGTCCATCAACCTGACGGGGGCATCCAGGTCCAACTCCCCTCAGGCGCGACACAGCAGCTGCCGCCAGCTCCATCGGGGTCGCTGGAAGCTGAAACGACGCTGATGGCGTTGGATGTGGACTTTGATGGTCAGCTTGATCTGGTAGTGCAGATACCCGTTGGAATGGTCAATTTTTCAACACTTGTCTACAAGTTCGATCGGTTTCTTGGCAGGTTCATAACACTGCCAGTCCTGCGGAAAGCAAGGCGAAGTTGTGGGGAGTTCGGCCGGATCGAATTGGATTCTGAGAATCAGGTGCTCCGCAGTAGCTGCCGAAGTGCCGTCTGGCGTGTTGATGTCTACCGCCCATTCAACGGCGTTCTGTACCTTTATCGTTCTGAACGCATGCTTACGTTGCCCAGGTTGGACGGAGAAGTGCTGAACCTGGAGGCGACGCGGTTTGATGGCCCATTGGCCGTTTGGACCAGCTACTCGGCGACCGCGGAGATCGAAGAGCGAGCCATCAATGACGGGTTGGCAGTGCCCGAAAACGATAGCCCGCTGGTTGCGGTGACAGCCACCGTGGTGCCCGCGCGCCTGTTCCTGTTCGACCAACCCGGCGCATCCAGCACCAGGCGTTACCTGGTCCAGGGCGACCGCGTGGAACTGCTGGATGAACGGGACGGCTGGGTGAAGCTGCGCTACCGTAACCCCAGGCAGGGTGAGGTGGTGGGCTGGATCAACGTCAACGATTGACTCGATCTCCGCCGGTAGTTTGCCTATCGAGGTGATGTGCGCCTTGCCCACGGAGGCATCACTTCTTCGGGTCTAGCCTCGGATGTTCTCCCCTCGAGGATTTCTCCGATGAGCAAGCGCGTTGCCGAGATCGTTGTCGATACCCTGCAGCAGGCGGGCGTCCGCCGCTGTTATGGCATCGTCGGCGATACCTTGAATCACGTCACCGATGCCCTGCACCGCAGTGAAATCGACTGGGTACATGTACGCCACGAAGAAGTGGCCGCCTTCGCTGCCGGCGCCGATTCGCTGGTGAGTGGCGAGTTGACCGCCTGTGCGGGTTCCTGTGGTCCCGGTGGCCTGCACTTCATCAACGGCGTCTTCGAGAGCAATCGCAACCGTGCACCGATGGTGCTGATCGCCAGCCAGGTGGTGACCAGTGAGCTGGGCATGGAATTTCCGCAGGAAGTGGATTTCAAGGCGGTCTATGGCAGCTGTACGGTGTTCTGCGAACAGGTGCACAGCCCGGAGCAGGCGCGTCGCGTCGTGGCCCTGGCCTGCCAGGCGGCGATCAGCCGCCGGGGTGTGGCGGTAGTGATCCTGCCGGCCGACATCAGCCAGGCTGAGGTGAAGCACGATGTGCCGTTCTCGGTGCACTACACCCAGCCGGTGCTGCGTCCGGCGGATGCCGAACTGCAGCGCATCGCCGAACTGCTGGGGCAGGGCAAGCGCATTGGCATCTACGCCGGTGCCGGTTGCCAGGGCGCACACGCGCAGCTGCTGGAACTGGCCCGGCGCCTGCAGGCGCCGGTTGCGCATACTTCGCGCGCCAAGGATTTCGTCGAGCCGGACAATCCGTACAACATGGGCATGACCGGCATCTTCGGCATCGAATCCGGCTTCCATACGCTGATGGCGTGCGACACGCTGCTGCTGCTCGGCGCCGACTTCGCCTGGGGCCAGTTCTATCCGGACAAGGCCACGATCATCCAGGTCGACCGTGATGGCAGCCACCTCGGCCGCCGCCATCCGGTGAACCTCGGCGTGGTCGGTGACATCGCACCGACCCTGGACGCGCTGCTGCCGATGCTGCCGCCGCGCGAGGACAGCAGCTTCCTGGACGAATGCATCGAGCGTCGCGACAAGGCACTGAAGACACGCGAGCAGGAAGAACAACCGGGCGAGGGTGAACTGATCCACCCGCAGCACCTGACCGCCTTGCTGTCCAGGCACGCCAGCGATGATGCGCTGTTCACTGCTGACGGCGGCTCGCCGATGGTGTGGGTGCTGCGCCACATCCGCGTCAACGGCCGTCGCCGCACGCTGACCAGCCTGCTGCACGGCACGATGGCCAACGCGATGCCGCAGGCGCTGGGCCTGCAGAAGGCCTTCCCCGGCCGGCAGGTGATCTCGTTGTCCGGTGATGGTGGCCTGGCGATGCTGCTCGGTGACCTGCTCACGGCAGTGCAGGAGAACCTGCCGATCAAGGTGGTGGTGTTCAACAACGGCTCGCTGAACTTCGTCGAGCTGGAGCAGAAGGTGGAAGGCCTGCTGGACAACTACACCGACCTGAAGAACCCGGACTTCGGCCGCCTGGCCGAGGTGATCGGCTTCAACGGCCGCACGGTGACCCGCAGCGAGGATCTGGAAGAGGCGGTATTGGATTTCCTGTCCCAGCGCGGCCCGGCGCTGCTGGACGTGCATACCAGCCGCGCCGAACTGGTGATGCCGCCGCAGATCGAGGCCAAGCAGGTGGCCGGTACGGCGTTGTATGCCGCCAAGGCGGTGTTGAATGGCCGCTTCGACGACGTGAAGCATCTGCTGGTGGACAACTTCCTGAAGAAGTAGGGCGAGGATGCAGGGCTGCGCCCTGCACCCGCGGTAGTGCCGGCCGTTGGCCGGCCACCTCGGAAGCAACGGCGGCCATCCTTGGGCAGGTGTCGACCTTGGTCGACACGGTAGATCCACGCCATGCGTGGATAGCGTGGAAATGATCGAATTGTTCTTGTACTGCCGGGCCATGCTCGGCTCAGAGGCTTCGCGTACAGCAGCCGAGCATGGGCCCGGCACTACAGCGAGAGCCTGGCTCGGCTTTGGATCTTTTGATGTTCTTCCGTGGCTGCCGCGCGCAGGAAACTGTCAGGGGCCGGTCGGGATGGGCTGCGCAGGACCGTTGGCGCCATGGATGGCACCATCGAGCCCCCAAGGACGGGTTTACGGCGCGTCCTGCGCTGCCCACCCCGACCGGCCCAACGCGCAATGCCAGTCGACTGACAGTCGACTCTACCCGCGACCAGCCAAGAGGGGCCCCGCCGTCCGCTGGAACCCATCATTCCACCGCGGAATTGGCGCCCGGGCCCTGCTGGGCCTACCATCGGCGCTCCCCACCCCCTCCGCCCCTTCCATGTCCGCTCCCGCTTCCGCCGCACCGCGTCGCTGGTTCGTCGCCGGCGACTTCAATGGCTTCTTCGGCCTGGTCGTCGACAACCTCTCCATCCTCGGCTTCATCGCCATGGCCCTGGTCGGGATCTTCCAGTTCCCTGCCGACGTGGTGTTCGGCCGCATGTTCCCCGGCACGGCCTTCGGCGTGCTGGTCGGCAACCTGCTGTACACGCTGATGGCGCGTCGGCTGGCTGCGCGTACCGGCCGCGACGATGTCACCGCCATGCCGCTCGGCCTGGATGCCCCCACCAGCATCGGCATGGCCCTGCTGGTGCTTGGCCCGGCCTTCATCGCCTTCAAGCAGCAGGGCATGGATCCGCATGCCGCAGGCATCGCCACCTGGCAGCTGGGCATGGCCGCGCTGGTCATCATGGGCGTGCTCAAGTTCGTGCTGTCGTTCTTCGGCGAAGCAGTCACCCGCGCGCTGCCGCGTGCGGCGCTGCTGGGCTCCATTGCCGGCATTGCGCTGGTGCTGATGGGCCTGCTGCCGCTGCTGGAAACGCTGCGCTCGCCGCTGGTCGGCTTCACCACGCTGGGCCTGCTGCTGTATGTGCTGATCGCCAAGGGCAAGTTGCCGGTGCGTGGTCCGGGCGTGCTGCTGGCCTTCGTGTTCGGCACCGTGCTGTATTACGGCCTCGGCCTGGCCGGGCTGGGCGCGCCCGGCTTCCATGTACCGGAGTGGGTGCCGCCGCAGGTGGTGCTGCCGCTGCCGACGCTGGGCTTCCTCGACGGCCTGCCCACCGCGATGACCTACCTGCCGCTGCTGCTGCCGTTCGGCCTGCTGATGGTGGTCGGTGGCATCAACGTCTCTGAAAGCGCGCGTGCGGCCGGTGATGACTATCGCACCCGCGACATTCTGCTGGTGGAAGCGGTGGCCACGCTGGTGGCCGGGATCTGCGGCGGCGTCGCGCAGACCACGCCGTACATCGGCCAGCCGGCGTACAAGCACATGGGCGCGCGCAGCGGCTACACGCTGCTGACCGGCCTGTTCGTCGGTATCGGCGGCATGCTTGGCATCATCTCCGGGCTGGTGCAATGGCTGCCGCTGGCGGTGTTGGCGCCGATCATCGTGTACGTGGCCATCGACATCACCACCCAGGCCTTCCAGGCGACGCCGCGTCACCACGCCGGCGCGATGGTGTTCGGTTTCCTGCCGTCGGTGGCTTACCTGCTGGCGATCAAGGCGCCCGGCTGGATCGCACCGGACCAGCTGCCGCAGCTGCTGACCAAGCTCGACGGCCACGGCCTGCCGGAGCTGGCGGTGATCTTCACCCTGGGCAATGGCTTCATCATCACCTCGATGCTGTGGATCTCGGCCGTGGCGGCGATGGTCGATGGCCGCCTGCGCCGTGCCTGTGGCGTCCTGCTGGTGGCCGCCGGGCTGACCCTGTTCGGCCTGATCCATTCGGTGGATCCGCGCGGTGGCATCTACCTGCCATGGGACCTGGACGGCCTGGCGCGCATCATCAGCTGGCAGTTTGCCGGTGCCTATGTGGCGTTGGCACTGCTGCTGGGGTTGTTGTCGCTGCAGAAACAGCCGGTGCAGCCGCTGGGTGGGAACAGCTGACCCCGCGGTGGTGCCGGCCGCTGACCGGCACCGTCGTGGGCTTCGGGCGGAGGGTGCAGCTGCCGGCCAGCGGCCGGCACTACCCGTGGGCTTCGGGAGGAGGGTGCAGCTGCCGGCCAGCGGCCGGCACTACCCGTGGGCCTCGGGCGGAGGGTGCAGCTGCCGGCCAGCGGCCGGCACTACCGGGGGTTTCGGGCGGAGGGTGCAGCTGCCGGCCAGCGGCCGGCACTACCGTTCGGCGTCCAGTTCGGGGTAATGGCGGAAGATGCCGTTGGTGTTGAACGGCAACCGCCGCTCCGATGCCAGATAGGCGGCGATGTTCGGTCGCTTCGCCACCCGCTCCTGCAACGCCCGCAGCAGGGGCACGGTAGGGCCGAGCGCCTGCATGCGCCGCGGGAACATGTAGTCCAGCCCGCTCAGCAGCTGGAACAGCGACAGATCGACATACGAATGCTCGCGCAGGGCATGGCGGCCACCGTTGGCGGCCAGCACCTGTTCGAAGTAGCCGAGGAACTTCGGCAGGCGCTCGCTGCGCAGTGACGCGGCACGTGCCTTGGCTTCGGTCTTCTGCTCTTCGTAGTACTTCGACGCGGCAATCGGATGGTGGGTGTCATGCACCTCGGCCACCAGATCCGCGATGGTCAGCTGCAGTTGCAGCGCCTGCATCCGCCGCGATGCGGCCTGCGGCACCAGGTCCAGCGTCGGGCCAAGGAAATCCAGGATCGCGGCGACCTGCGCGATGACCTGGCGACCGGCCTTCAGGAACGGCGGCGCGAAGGGCTGTGCGCCTTCGCTGCGGCCCTCCAGGAACGACTGCATCACTGCATCGCCGTGCACCCGCGCCATGTCGATGTAGTCGGCGCCGGCGTCTTCCAGCGCCAGCCGCACGAACTCGCCACGGCCCTGGATGCCGGTCCAGTAATACAGCGCGTACTGCATGGTGGTGCCTCCACAGTGCAAGGCGTACAGCCTCGCGCGAAGCATGCAAAGCAGGCGTGAGCGCGACACGGGTGCAGGCGAACCCCAACGGCAGCGGAACAGGCGGGGAACCCGTTGCAACCGTGGGGGTCACACCCTTTCCATGCGTGTGATACGAGGTGCTGCATCATGCAGAGCGGAAAGGCGGTCTGGCCCTGGGTGTTGGGTGTGGTGGTGATCGGTGGTGCGGGCGGCTGGTTGTTCCGCGATCAGTTGAAGCACATGGCAGACGGTGTTGCGGTACCCGTGCAATCAACCCCCGCCAGTACCGGCGCGCCGCCACAACCGCAGGCGGCCGCGCAGCCCGCGCCGGCACCACCGCCGATCAGGCATCCGCTGGATACCGAGGCCGCGGCTGACCCGGCGCTGCCGACGCTGGCCGACAGCGATGCGGCGGCCTGGGGCGCATTGAGCCAGCTGTTCCAGGGCGAGGGGCCACTGACCCTGCTGCTGCGCGACCACCTGATCCAGCGCCTGGTTACCCAGCTCGACAACCTGGACAAGCCCAGCGTGCCGCCGACCGCGCTGGCCGCGCGACCGCTGCCGGGCAGCCTGCAGGTTGAACCCGCCGAGGGCGGCGAACGCATCGCCGCCAGCAACGCGGCGCGCTACGCGCCCTACGTGCAGGCCTTCACCGCGCTCGACCCGGCGGCAACGGCCACCGCCTACAAGCGCTTCTATCCGCTGATCCAGCAGGCCTACGTCGACCTGGGCCGGCCCGAGGGCTACTTCAACGACCGTCTGGTAGCAGTCATCGACCACCTGCTGGAGACCCCGGAACTGGCGCAGCCCCCGGCGGTGCAGCGCGATGCGCGCGGCCGCTACCGCTTTGTCGATCCCACCCTGCAGTCGCGCTCGGTCGGCCAGAAGGCGCTGCTGCGCATGGACGCAGCCCAGGTGCATGCGGTCAAGCAGCAGCTGCGGGCGATCCGCACCGCGATCACCCGCTGAGCCGGTCCGCCGCCCCGGACTGATCGGGATCAACGCGCCGACCACACCCGCTCCGGCATGCTGGCCGCAGGCTGACTGGCCCCGGGGTGCAGTCGCAGCCACCCTTGAAACCGGGTGGGGCAACCGCATCTTTCCAGCATTGCCGGCCCAGGCCGGCCCTGATGACCGATGAGGATTCGCAATGCGGATGGACAAGCTCACCTCGCGTTTCCAGCAGGCGCTGGCAGACGCACAGTCGTTGGCCGTGGGCCGCGACAACAGCATCATCGAACCGGTCCACCTGTTCAGCGCGCTGCTGGACCAGCAGGGTGGCAGCACGCGCCCACTGCTGGCCCAGGCCGGGGTGAACGTGCCGGTGCTGCGCGAGCGCCTGACCGAGGCGCTGGACGCACTGCCCAAGGTATCCGGCCAGGCCGGCAACGTCTCGATGGGCAACGATCTGGGGCGCCTGCTGAACCAGACCGACAAGCTGGCGCAGCAGCACGGGGACGCCTTCATTGCCAGCGAGTGGTTCGTGCTGGCGGCGCTGGACGACGGCGGCACGCTGGGCATGGCGCTGCGCGCCGCCGGTGCCGACAAGACCCGCCTGCAGGCGGCGATCGACAAGCTGCGTGGCGGTGAGAACGTGCAGTCGGAGAATGCCGAGGAACAGCGGCAGGCGCTGGAGAAGTACACCATCGACCTGACCGCGCGTGCCGAGAGCGGCAAGCTCGACCCGGTGATCGGCCGTGACGAGGAAATCCGCCGCACCATCCAGGTGCTGCAGCGCCGGACCAAGAACAACCCGGTGCTGATCGGCGAGCCGGGCGTGGGCAAGACCGCGATCGTGGAAGGGCTGGCCCAGCGCATCATCAACGACGAAGTACCCGAAGGCCTGCGCGGCAAGCGCGTGCTGTCGCTGGACATGGGCGCGCTGATTGCCGGGGCCAAGTTCCGCGGCGAATTCGAGGAGCGCCTGAAGGGTGTGCTCAACGACCTGGCCAAGAACGAAGGCCAGATCATCCTGTTCATCGATGAGCTGCACACCATGGTCGGCGCGGGCAAGGCCGACGGTGCGATGGATGCCGGCAACATGCTGAAGCCGGCGCTGGCACGCGGCGAGCTGCACTGCATCGGCGCCACCACGCTGGACGAATACCGCAAGTACATCGAGAAGGACGCTGCGCTGGAGCGACGCTTCCAGAAGGTCTTCGTCGGTGAGCCGTCGGTGGAGGACACCATCGCGATCCTGCGCGGGCTGAAGGAAAAGTACGCCGTGCACCACGGGGTGGAGATCACCGACCCGGCCATCGTGGCCGCCGCCACGCTGTCCAACCGCTACATCACCGACCGCCAGCTGCCGGACAAGGCCATCGACCTGATGGACGAGGCTGCCTCGCGCCTGCGCATGGAGATCGACTCCAAGCCGGAGGAGCTGGATCGGCTGGAGCGCCGGGTGATCCAGTTGAAGATCCAGCGCGAGATGCTGAAGAAGGAGAAGGACGAGGCCTCGCGGCAGCGCCTGGCCGACCTGGAAAACGACATCGACGGGCTGGAGCGCGAGTTCTCCGACCTCAATGAAATCTGGAAGTCGGAGAAGGCCGCGCTGCAGGGCGCCACTAAGATCAAGGAACAGGTCGAGCAGGCCAAGCTGGAGCTGGAGGCCGCGCAGCGCCGCCAGGATTTCGCCAAGATGAGCGAGATCCAGTACGGCCTGTTGCCGCAGCTGGAAAAGCAGCTGGCCGCGGCCCAGGAAGCCGAGCACAAGGACTTCAAGCTGGTGCAGGATCGCGTGACCGACGAGGAGATCGCCGAGGTCGTATCGCGCTGGACCGGCATTCCGGTCAACAAGATGCTCGAAGGCGAGCGCGACAAGCTGCTGCGCATGGAAGAGGTGCTGCACAACCGCGTGGTCGGCCAGGAGGAAGCGATCAAGGTCGTCTCCGATGCGGTGCGCCGCTCGCGAGCGGGCCTGTCCGATCCGAATCGCCCGGCCGGCTCGTTCCTGTTCCTCGGCCCGACCGGCGTCGGCAAGACCGAGCTGTGCAAGTCGCTGGCCGAGTTCCTGTTCGACAGCGCCGACGCGATGATCCGCATCGACATGAGCGAGTTCATGGAGAAGCACAGCGTCGCCCGCTTGATCGGTGCGCCCCCGGGCTATGTCGGCTACGAGGAAGGCGGCTACCTGACCGAGGCGGTGCGTCGTCGCCCGTATTCGCTGATCCTGCTGGACGAAGTGGAGAAGGCGCATCCGGATGTGTTCAACATCCTGCTGCAGGTGCTGGACGATGGCCGCCTGACCGATGGCCAGGGCCGCACCGTGGACTTCCGCAACACCGTCATCGTGATGACCTCCAACCTGGGCTCGCACCAGATCCAGGACATGAGCGCCGACGACAGTCCGGAGGCCTACACGCAGATGAAAGCAGCGGTGATGGGCGTGGTGCAGGCGCACTTCCGTCCGGAGTTCATCAACCGCCTGGACGACATCGTGGTGTTCCACCCGCTGGACAAGCAGCAGATCAAGCAGATCGCGCGCATCCAGATGCGCGGGCTGGAGAAGCGCCTGGCCGAGCGCGGGCTGAAGCTGGCGGTCTCCGATGCGGCGTTCGACCTGCTCGGCAACGTCGGCTTCGATCCGGTGTACGGCGCGCGCCCGTTGAAGCGTGCGATCCAGTCGCAGCTGGAAAACCCGCTGGCGCAGCAGATCCTGTCCGGCGCCTTCGTCAACGGCGATACCATCGAAGTCGGCAACGACGGTGGTCGCCTGGTCTTCGCCAAGGCTTGAACCGGTGGCGCCCCGGCCATGGCTGGGGCGCCATCCGAGCCTTGGCAGCGCACGATGGTCCTGTTTCACTTTCGCAAGGATGAGGAGAACCGCATGGACGTTGCCCGCAGGGCTTCATTCTGCATGACGCTGGCGTTGGCTGCTGTTTGTGGACACGCCGCGGCCGCCGAACAGGTCCAGCTGCCGCCGATGAAGGGCTACCAGCAGGCCCACCAGAGCACCGACGCGCAAGGCAACCGCATCACCGAGTACGTGCCACAGGGCCAGACCGTGCACGACTGGACCGACATGGTCACCGTCAACGATGCGCCGAACAGTGGCCATGTGAGTCCGCGTGAGTTCCTCGGCATCATCGAGGCGGGGTGGCGCATCGCCTGTCCGGCGGCGCAGAGCCACTGGATCCGCGAAGGCGAAGAAGGGGGACGGCCCTTCGCCCTGCTGATGCTCGGCTGCCCGCAGAATCCAGGGACAGGCAAGCCCGAGTTCACCTGGATCAAGGGCATGCAGGGCAGGCAGGGCTTCCACACCGTGCAGAAGTCGTTCCGCTCCGAGCCGGAGAAGGAGGACGTCGTGCAGTGGATCGGCTGGCTGCGCGAGGTCGGGTTGTGCGGCAGCGGCGACGCGCCGGCCTGCCGCTGATCGCAGAAGGAAAGGGCGCCCAGCGGCGCCCTTCATGCATCAGAAGCGGTGGGTGTAACCGCTCATCAGCCCGAACTGGTTTGCCTTCTGCACGATCGGGCTGTCGGCGGCATCGCCGAGCAGGCGCGTGCCTTCGGCCGAGATGTACCAGTTGCCATTGCGGCCGACGCGGTGGCTCCACTTCAGGCCGACACCGGCGCTGACCAGGCCGGCCTTCGGCGTGTGTTCGGCAAAGCCGGTGCGCGCCGCCTGTGCCGGACTGACGCCGTACCAGGTCTGCAGGTAACCGCGGTTGCCGTAGTCGGTGGAGACGCTGCCGCTGACCACGCCGCCGGCCAGGTCGAACAGCGGCAGGGTCAGGTTCAGATGGATCTGCTGGGTGGCCAGGCCATTCTCGGCCTTGTCCTCATCCTTGCGGGTGAACTGCCAGGAGCCGCTCAGCACGGCTTCGCCGAGCGTATAACCCGCCGAGACGCCGACCAGGGGACGGGCATCGATATCACCCATGCCGCGCAGGAAGTCGGAACCGCCAAGCAGCGAGTCCTTGTCCTTGCGGATACCACTGGCACCCACATAGGCCCGCACGCGGGTGTGCTCGCCGAGGGAGGTGCCCCAGCCGATGCCACTGGTGCCCAGAAACCAGCCCCCCGGCGCGGTGGCATCGAACGACAGCGAGGGCGTTGCACGATACTCCTCACTGCCGCTGTAGCGTGGTGCCACGCCGCCCCCGGCGGCGAGCTCGAAGGTCCAGTGGTCATCCTTGGCGTAAGCGATCGGGGCGGCGAACACCGGCAGCAGGGCCAGGCAGAGCAGGGCAGGGGAACGGCGAAGCGGGGACATGGAAACTCTCGACAATGGGAGGAAAGCAGCACGCGCATCCGGCGCGCGCTGCAGGGTTGCCAGCGTGGCGATACGCCGGCGACCGATCCGTCCGCAGTTGTGCGGGAGTTGTAACCAACTGTAAGCGCGCCCGTGGGCGTTCAGCTGGCAGCCAGCGGCCAGTGCATTTCCAGGCGTGCGCCGCCAAGGGTGGCGCGGCCGATGCGCAGCTCGCCGTGGTGGCGCGCGGCGATGCGGCCGACGATCGCCAGGCCCAGGCCGAAGCCGCCGGTGTCACGGCTGCGGCTGTCATCCAGGCGAGTGAACGGGCGGACCACCTTCTCGCGGTCGGCCTCGGCGATGCCGGGGCCATCGTCGTCCACGCGCAGACAGGCGCGTCCGCCCACACCGACCAGCGACACTTCCACCTGCGAGCGCGCGTGGCGCAGCGCATTGCCGACCAGGTTGCTCAGCGCCAGCTGCAGCAGGCGTGGCTCGGCATCCACCCGTGGCAACGCACTGGGCTGCACGCGCAGCACCAGGCCGGCGCGTTCCGCATCACGGCGCGCATCGGCCAGGCAGGCCTGCAGCCAGTCATCGGCTTCGATGCGCTGCATCGGCTCGCCTTCGCTGGGATGCTCCAGCCGTTCGTAGGCCAGCAGTTCGCTGACCAGCCGGTTGAGTTCGGCCAGGTCGCCATGCAGTCCCTCCGCCAGTCGCGCGCGGCGTTCGCGATCATCGCTGTCCTGCATCAGGTCCAGGCCGAAGGCCACGCGCGCGATGGGCGTGCGCAGTTCGTGCGAAATGGCATGCGTGAGATCGCGCTGGCGCTGCACCAGTTCGGCCACGCGCGCGGCCATGCGGTTGGAATGGTCGACGATGACGCGGATCTGCGAGCGCGGCGAGACCTGTGCGCGTGCCTGCAGATCACCGGCGCCGATGCGGTCGGCATGCAGGCGCAACGCTTCGAGATCGCGCCAGAGCAGGCGTACCCAGGCATACAGGCTGGCGCCCACCAGCAGCAGGATGCTGAGGTAGGCGGCGAGGGTCATGTACGTGGTCATCTGCACGGCCCCAGGCAGGCGCAGGTGCAGCCAGCGACCATCGACCCCCTCGATGGGCAGCAGGACCTGCTGGTACTGATCGCGCACGATGAAGCCATCGGCCTGCACGGCCGCCTGTTCCTGCCGATCGAGCGCGGGAGGACCGTCGAGCAGGGTCAAGGCAATGCCGTAGTGGGGTTGCCACTGCCGCAGGCGCTCACGCTGCTGACCCGCGTCCAGGCCCGCAAGGCCGCTGCGCAGGGCGTACACCTGCCCGCGCACCTGCTGGACGAAAACGCGATCCTGCACGGGCGTGTAGATGCCATCCAGGATGTGGTTGAGGAAGAACACCGAGGCCAGGAAGCAGGCACCGGTGACGAACCACAGCCACAGGAACAGCCGCTTCATTCCGACCAGGCCGCAGGATTGAACTGGTAGCCGCGTCCCCACACGGTCTTGATGCGCCGCGGTTCGCGTGCGTCGTCACCGAGTTTGCGGCGCAGCTTGCCGATGCAGACGTCCACGCTGCGGTCCAGGCCGTCGAAGCCTATCCCGCGCACCGCCTGCAGGATCTGGTCACGCGACAGGATCTGTCCGGGCTGGCTGGCCAGCAGCCACAGGATCTCGAATTCGGTGGTGCCCACGTCCACCGCCGCGCCGTGCAGGTGCACTTCGCGCTGCATGCGATCGATCAGCAGTTGCCCGTGCATCAGCCGGCTGGGCGTGCCGGTGGTGCTGCTGCCATGGCGGCGGCGCAGCAGGGCGCGCAGGCGGGCCAGCAGCAGGCGCGGCTCGATCGGCTTGTGCACATAGTCATCGGCACCCGACTCCAGGCCCAGCACCTGTTCGATGTCGTCCTCGCAGGCGGTCAGCATCAGGATCGGCACATCGGAAAAGCTGCGGATCTGCCGGCACACATCGATGCCGCCCAGGCCGGGCAGCATCAGGTCCAGCACCACCAGCTCCGGCACGTGCTGGCGGCAGGCCGCGCCCGCAAGGTCACCGCGGGCCACATGCCGCACGGCAAAGCCATGTTCGTGGAGGTAATCGCTGACCAGTTCGGCCAGGCGGCGGTCGTCCTCCACCAGCAGCACCGAGGTGGGTGAGTGGCTGGGCGCAGGGGTCCAGGAAGATGGCTGCATGCGAGGGGCCTCCGTGCCCGGGCAGGAGCGCCCGGCGGCGAAGCCTAGCAACGGCCCATGACGACTGCCTGAATCGCGACCAACCTGATAACCGTGGGTACGGCCGTCATCGCCAGTGGCTTTCAGCGGCGGCCCGCGGCTGGCCTATGGTGGCCGTTTCCCCGGATGGAGCCTGGCCCGATGAGCGACCCGCAGTGGCAACTGGAAACCCTGGCCGTGCACGGCGGCTACCGTCCCGACCCGACCACCCGCGCGGTGGCCGTGCCGATCTACCAGACCGTGGCGTATGCGTTCGACGACACCCAGCACGGCGCCGACCTGTTTGACCTGAAGGTGCCCGGCAACATCTACACCCGCATCATGAACCCCACCACCGACGTGCTGGAACAGCGCCTGGCCGCGTTGGAAGGCGGCATCGGCGCGCTGGCGCTGGCCTCGGGGCAGGCCGCGATCACCTACGCCATCCAGACCATCGCCGAAGCCGGTGACACCATCGTCGCCTCCAGTGCGCTCTACGGTGGCAGCCTCAATCTGCTGGCGCACACGCTGCCGCAGTACGGCATCCAGGCGCGCTTCGCCGACCCGGCCGACCCGGCCGCGTTCGCCGCGCTGATCGACGAACGCACCAAGGCGGTGTTCGTCGAATCCATCGGCAACCCGCGCGGCAATGTCACCGACATCGCCGCCATCGCCAAGGTCGCGCATGCCGCCGGGGTGCCGCTGATCGTCGACAACACGGTGGCTACGCCCTTCCTGCTGCGCCCGTTCGAGCACGGCGCCGACATCGTGGTGCATTCGCTGACCAAGTACCTGGGCGGGCACGGCAACAGCCTGGGCGGCGCGATCATCGATTCGGGCCGCTTCGATTGGGCGGCGCAACCCACGCGCTTCGCGCGGCTCAACCAGCCCGACCCCAGTTACCACGGCGTGGTCTATACCGAAGCGTTGGGGCCGGCGGCCTACATCGGCCGCGCGCGGGTGGTGCCATTGCGCAATACCGGCGCAGCGCTGTCGCCGTTCAATGCGTTCCTGCTCCTGCAGGGCATCGAGACCCTGGCCCTGCGCATGGAACGCATCAACGCCAATGCGCTGGCTGTGGCGCAGTTCCTCAAGGCGCACGCCAAGGTGGCCTGGGTGCGCTATGCGGGATTACCTGACGATCCCGAGCATGCCGCCGCGCAGCGCTACCTGCGCGGGCATGGGTCGGGCGTGCTGACCTTCGGCCTGCCCGGTGGCCGTGAAGCCGGCGCACGCTTCCTCGATGCGCTGAAGCTGTTCACCCGCCTGGTCAACCTGGGGGATGCGAAGTCGCTGGCGACCCACCCGGCCTCGACCACGCATCGCCAACTGGATGCCGCCGAACTGGCCAAGGCCGGGGTCAGCGAGGACACCGTGCGCCTGTCCATCGGCATCGAGCACATCGGCGACCTGCGCGCCGACCTGGAACAGGCCCTGGCCGGCGCCTGATAGCCACGCGCTTGGTCGTCATCGCCACAGGCGATCACCACGGGCCGAGCGATGCGTTACGGTGGAACTGCCTCTCCAAGGCAGTGGCAACGTGGCGATCCAGATCCCCGGTCGATGCGGGTCGACCGGGGATCTTTCTGTTTCCGGGGTCAGATCCGTTTTCCTGCGGAAAACGGATCTGACCCCAGGAGTATTTCCGATAGATCGCGGAAAACCGTCGAAGGCGGGCTGGGTCCGGTTGCGGGAGTGTCCGCGGCATGGATGCCGCGGCCAAGCCCCCATGGAAGGGTTTACGGCGTCTCCCGCAACTGGCCCCATCCCGCCATTCCACGGGATGCCAGCTTTTGCTTCTGCCGTTGCCGTTGAAGTTGATTCAGCCGGTGCAGGGCTGCAAGCCCTGCCGCAGACCCCTCACACCACCGGGATGCTGTGCTGCCCCAGGTTCCGGTACGGCGGCGTCGACATGATCATCTCCGCCAGCGAATAGGCCAGCTCGCGCTCGGCCATCACCGTGCCATCGGCACCATGTTCCAGCAGATGCTTCACCTCGGCATCGCTGTGCGCACGCGCCAGCAGCGTCAGGTCCGGATTGATCGCCCGCAGCTTGGCCAGTGCTTCACCGGCTTCCAGCGGCTGCGGAATCGCCAGCACCGCGATCTTGGCCCGCTCCGGATGCGCCTCGGCCAGCACCCGGTCGGCCGCCGCACTGCCGCGGATCGCCGCCAGGCCCTTGGCGTGGGCTTCCTCGACGTGTTCCTTGTTGTCGTCGATCACCAGCACCGGCACGCCACGGTCGCGCAGCACCTGCGCCAGTTCGCTGCCGACCCGGCCATAGCCGATCACGATGGCGTGGTCATGCAGGTCGCGCGACGGGCCGATCGCTTCGGGCGGCTCGGGCGCCTGCGGCGACTGCTCCTGCTTGGCCTGCCAACGGTCCAGCAGGCCGAACACCAGCGGGTTGAGCATGATCGACACCAGCGCACCGGCCAGCACCAGCGACTGGCCTTCCTTCGGCAGGATCTGCAGGGCCACGCCGAGGCCGGCGATGATGAAGGCGAACTCGCCGATCTGCGCCAGGCTGGCCGAGATGGTCAGCGCGGTGCTGGTCGGGTGGCCGAAGGCACGCACGATGAAGAATGCCGCCGCCGACTTGCCGAACATGATGATGGCGACGGTGGCCAGCACCTGCCACGGATGCTGGACAAGGATGTTGGGGTCGAACAGCATCCCGACCGAGACAAAGAACAGCACCGCGAACGCGTCGCGCAGTGGCAGCGAATCATGCGCGGCCTTGTGGCTCAGCTCCGATTCGTTGAGCAGCATGCCGGCGAAGAACGCGCCCAGCGCGAACGAGACGCCGAACAGCATCGCCGAGCCGAACGCCACGCCCAGCGCGATCGCCAGCACGGACAGGGTGAACAGCTCACGCGAACCGGTGCCGGCGATGCGCTCGAGGATCCACGGGATGACCCGCCGGCCGACCACCAGCATCACCGCCACGAACAGGCCCAGCTGCACGAAGGTCCAGCCGATGTCGGCCAGCACGCTGCCCAGCGAGTGCGATTCCTTGGACGCGTCCGGACCGAACACGCCTGCCATTACCGGCATCATCACCAGCGCCAGCACGCAGGCCAGGTCTTCCACGATCAGCCAGCCGACCGCGATCTTGCCGCGCATGGTTTCCAGCAGGCGGCGTTCCTCCATTGCCCGCAGCAGCACCACGGTACTGGCGGTGGCCAGCGAGAAACCAAAGATGACGCCATGGATGGCCGGCCAGCCCATCAGCGAGGCCACGCCCCAGCCGAGCAGGGTGGCGACCGCGATCTGGCCGATGGCGCCGGGGATGGCGATCGCCTTGACCGCCATCAGGTCCTTCAACGAGAAGTGCAGGCCGACGCCGAACATCAGCAGCATCACGCCCAGTTCGGCCAGCTGGTTGGCCAGTGCCTGGTCGGCGACGAAGCCGGGGGTGAACGGGCCTACGCAGATGCCAGCAACCAGGTAACCGACCAGGGGAGACAAGCGGAGCTTGTTGGCCAGCGCGCCGAAGATGAAGGCGAGCCCCAGGCCAACGGCAACGATGTTGATCAGGTCGGTGTCATGGTGCATCGGCACTCGCAGGCAATCGGGGGTATCCCGATTTTCACCGATGAGGCCAGATACGGCAAATCCGCCGGCCACGTGCCGTGGCCGGCGGATTTGCCTACGCATTCCTCTTCAACCCACGCCTTCGGCGCGCCCCTTCAACAAGAAGGGGCTCTCCTCCAGGCGCGGCCCGGGCATGCCGGCCAGCGGCCGGCAGTACCGCTTACCAGGTGTACTTGATCCGACCGTACACATACGCGCCGTTGAAGCCGAACGGCGAGTAGTTGCTGTACGGCAGCATGCCGAAGGTGGAGTTCTGCAGGTCTTCGGTGCGGTCCGGGTACTTGTCGAGCAGGTTGTCGGCGCCCACGGTGAGGGTCCAGTTGCTGCTCGGCTTGTAGCTGGCCGAGGCATCCACCACCCAGGCGTCGCCGTAGGTCTGGTCACGCAGCGCGGTGGCCGAGTTGCGCACGGTGAATTTGCCGTAGCGGGTGGCGGCCAGGCCCAGCTCCCAGTGGTCCGAACGCCAGGTGCCGCTCAGGATCGCCTTGTCGCGCGGGTAGCTGTCCTCGATGCGACCGATCTCATCACGGCCGATCAGCGACTGGGTCAGGCCTAGGGTGCCGAATACCGCCGGGGTGCCGCCGACACGGCGCACTTCGGTGTCGTTGTAGCTGTAGGCCGCGGTCAGCTCCAGGCTGCTGGCGGTGAACGGTACGGTGTAGCTGGAGACGAAGTCGACGCCACGGGTGCGCGTATCCAGGCCGTTGGTGAAGTAGGAGAACGCGGTCACCTGCGGCAGGCCCAGGGTGCCCAGCAGCGCGCTGGTGGCCGCGTTGGTGGTGATGCTGGACGACAACGCGATGCGGTCGTCAATGTCGATCTGGTAGGCATCGACGGTGATGTACAGGCGATCGACCGGCTGCAGCACCAGGCCCAGGCTGTACGAGGTGGAGGTCTCGGCCTTCAGCGGCGAGGCGCCCAGCGCCTGCGCGGCCTGGCTGGTGGTCGGGAAGGTGCCGCGCTCGACGAATACGCCATTGAGGAACTGGCTGGTCACCGCCTGGTAGCCCTGCTGGGCCAGCGAGGGCGCGCGGAAGCCACTGGAGGCGGTGGCCCGCAGCGCCACCTTGTCGGTGAACGCGTAGCGCGCCGACAGCTTGCCCGAGAAGCGGTCGCCGAAGTCCGAGTAGTCCTCGTAGCGGCCGGTGATGCCGGCCGAGAACTTCTCGGTCAGGTCCGCTTCCAGGCCGGCGTAAACCGCGTAGTTGTGGCGGTCGGCATGCACTTCATTGGTCGGGGTGAAGCCCGCGAAGCCCTGCGCGCCGCTGCCGGTGTACGAGTTCAGTTCGCCCGGGTTCTGGTCCCACTTCTCCTTGCGGTACTCGCCGCCGAAGGACAGCGTGACCGGGTAGGCCAGGCCCCAGTCCAGCGACTTGGTCAGATCGGCATTGAAGATGTCCTGCTGGTACTTCAGCGTGCCGTCGTAGAACGAGCGCGGGCTGGTCGCACCGAGGCTGTAGTTGATGCTGTTGCGGGTGTGGAAGTCCAGGGTGTTCTCGCCGTGGTTCAGGCTCAGGTCCCAGGTCCAGCCGTTGTCGGTGTTGCCCTTGACCCCGGCCACCAGCGAGCGGTCCTTGGAATACTGGTTGATCTCCGGCACGTAGCCGTCCGGGTAGGTCTGCGCCAGCAGCGCGCTCTGCCCGCTGTGGTTGCGCGAACGGTAGAAGGCGAACGAGGTGATGTCGCGGTTGCTGAGCAGCGCGCTGGCGTAGCCGGTCACGTGGTCGCTGAAGTCGAAGCTGGCGTTGGCCGAGGCCGCGGTGGCATCCACGCGCGGGTCGCCGACGATGAAGGTCTTCTGGCCGATGCTGGGGAAGTTGCCGGTGTTCGGCGTGGTGCCGCGGTACGGGCCGGCGCGGTTGCTCTCGTCCTGCTGGCTGATCTGGCCGGCCACGTGCACGCGGCCGCGGCCGTTGCCGAACTCGACGCCGGTGTCGCCGGACAGCTGGTACTTGTTGCCGTCGCCGGCCGAGTACTGGCCGTAGTCCACTGCCAGGCTGCCGCCGCTGCCGCTGCCCTTGAGCACGATGTTGATGACGCCGGCGATGGCGTCCGAGCCGTACTGTGCCGAGGCACCGTCACGCAGCACTTCCACGCGCTCGATCGCGGCGATCGGGATCGCGTTGATGTCCACCGCCGACGAGCCACGGCCGATGCTGCCGTTGACGTTGATCAGCGCCGAGGTGTGGCGGCGCTTGCCGTTGACCAGCACCAGCACCTGGTCCGGCGACAGGCCGCGCAGCTGCGCCGGGCGCACGCCGCTGGTGCCGTCGGTCAGCGCCGGGCGCGGGAAGTTCAGCGAGGGCAGGGCGCGCGACAGTGCGGTGGCCAGTTCACTGGTACCGGTGGACTGCAGCACTTCGGGGGTGATGATGTCGATCGGCGACTGCGATTCGGCGACCGTACGGTCGGCCACGCGGGTGCCGGTGACGATCACCGTGTCCAGGGTGTTGGCGGCGGTGCCGGCCTGCTGGGCAGCGGCGACGAACGGAGAGCCACCGAGTGCGACAGCGACGGCGGCGGCGATCAGGCGGGTCTTGCGGGTCATCGGGATGGGGCTCCGGTTGGCGGGGGCGGCACCGGAATCGACATCACGAGCGTGAGGCGGACGGCGGTTGTTGCGGTGCGCAATACAGCAATTAACGGGATATTCAGTGCCTGTCAAATGCCAGGCGTCAGAAAAAACGTTGCAGCAGCAACCATTTAGCCCGGATCAGCGCTGGCAGGAAGGGACCCCGGGACGCGCGCGGCGGGGACGTGGGAGAGAGGAACGTCGGCCACTGCGCATCCCGGGACGCGTCAAGTATTCGTTAACGCTAGAATTGCGTCGCAGGAACAGTGCTCACCAGCACATTCCATCCGGTTATATGGACCCCTCCCCCGATGATCTCCCTTCGTAATTTCGCCTTGCGCCGCGGCGAGCGGCTGCTGTTGTCCAATGTCGACCTGACCCTGCACGCCGGTTACCGGGTAGGTGTGGTCGGCCGCAACGGTGCTGGCAAGTCCAGCCTGTTCGCGGCGGTGAAGGGCGAGCTGGAGGCCGACAAGGGTGACGTCGACCTGCCCGGCAAGGTGCGCATCGCCAGCGTGGCCCAGGAAACCCCGTCGCTGCCGGATCCGGCGCTGAGCTTCGTGCTGGGCGGCGATACCGAGGTGGCCGCGGTGCTGGCCGAAGAGGCCGAGGCGACCGCCCGCGAAGACTGGGAGGCGGTGGCCAACGCGCACACCAAGATGGCCGAGATGGGGGCCTACGACGCCGAAGCGCGTGCCGGCAAGCTGCTGCACGGCCTCGGCTTCCCTGCCGAGACGCACCACCGCGCGGTGTCCTCGTTCTCCGGCGGCTGGCGCGTGCGCCTGAACCTGGCCCGCGCGCTGATGATGCCCAGCGACCTGCTGCTGCTCGACGAACCGACCAACCACCTGGATCTGGACGCGGTGTACTGGCTGGAACAGTGGCTGCTGAAGTACCCGGGCACCCTGCTGCTGATCTCGCATGACCGCGAGTTCCTCGACAACGTGGCCACCCACACCCTGCACCTGCACGGCGGCGGCGCCAAGCTCTACCCGGGCGGCTACACTGATTTCGAGCGCCAGCGCGCCGAACAGCTGCGCCAGCAGCAGATCGCGCACGAGAAGGAACAGGCCGAGCGCGCCCACCTGCAGAGCTTCATCGACCGCTTCAAGGCGCAGGCCAGCAAGGCCGCGCAGGCGCAGAGCCGCATGAAGCGCCTGGCCAAGCTGGCCGGCACCGAAGCGGTGCGCGCCGAGCGCGAGTTCCGCATCGAGTTCGCGCCGCCGGCCAAGCTGCCGTTCTCGCTGATCCGCCTGAACCACGTCGAGGCCGGTTACGGCAAGGACGCGGTGATCCTGCACAACGTCGGCTTCGGCCTGGAAGCGGGACAGCGCATCGGCCTGCTCGGCCCGAACGGTGCGGGCAAGACCACCCTGGTGAAGACCCTGGTGGGCGAACTCGCACCGATCGTCGGCGAGCGCATGGCGCACCCGGACCTGAAGATCGGCTACTTCGCCCAGCACACGGTGGAATCGCTGCACGAAGGCCAATCGCCGATGGAGCATTTCCGCGAGATCGCCCCGGACGCACCGAACCAGTCCTTCCGCGATTTCCTCGGCAAGTGGAACTTCCCGGGCGATCGTGCATTCGAGCCGGTTGATGGCTTCTCCGGTGGCGAGCGCGCGCGCCTGGCGCTGGCGCTGATCGCCTGGCAGCAGCCGAACGTGCTGCTGCTGGACGAACCGACCAACCACCTTGACCTGGAAATGCGCGAAGCACTGGCCGAAGCGCTGGCCACCTTCGAAGGCGCGATCGTGATGGTCTCGCATGACCGCCACCTGATCGGCCTGGTCTGCGATACCTATTGGCGCGTGGCCGATGGTGTGGTCGAACCGTTCGATGGCGACCTGGACGCGTACGCCGCGTGGCTGCGCACCCGCCCGCAGGCGCAGGGCACCAAGGCGCGCATGGAGCAGGTGGAAGAGCCGGTGGTGGTCAAGACCGCACCGGTGGCGCAGGTGGTGCAGAAGAAGCCGGTGAACCCGCACAAGCTGGCCGCTGCCGAGGCCAAGGTGGCCGAACTGGAGAGCGCGCTGGCCGAGCTCGACCGCCAGCTGGCCGATCCGGCCAACTACGCCGATGCGACCCGCATGGCGGTGATCGGACGTGACCGCGAAACCACCGCGGCGCAGCTGGAAAAAGCTGAGGCAGCGTGGATGGAGCTGCTGGAGTCCTGATCACGCAAAAAAGGGGACGGAGGGGATTAAGTCGTTTGTGCCACAAACGACTTAATCCCCTCCGTCCCCTTTTTTTGTCATGCGCCCTGCGCCTGCAGCCACTCGCGGAAGCGCTTGGCCGGCTCGCGTTCGGCGCGCGAACGCAATCGCGTCAGCCAGTAGCGGCCCAGCTCCAGCGTGGTGCCGAACGGCTGCAGCAGGCGGCCTTCGGCCAGTTCCTGCTCGAACATGCGCAGGGGCAGCAGCGCCACGCCGGCTCCCCCTGCGGCGGCCATCGCCACGGTCAGCGAGGAATCGAACACCGGCCCGCGCGCTTCCACACCGCTGACGCCGGCCGCCTGCAGCCAGCGTGGCCATTCGTCGCTGCGGTAGGAGCGCAACAACGGCAGTGTGGCCAGGTCGCGCGGCTGCTTCAGCCGCCGCGCCAATGCCGGTGCGCACAGCGGCGCGAACGGGGCATCCAGGATCGCCGTGCAGGCCTGTCCCTGCCAGTCGCCATCACCGAAGCGGATCGCCAGGTCCAGCCCTTCGCCGGCCAGGTCGATGCGGTTGTTGTGGGTCTGCAGGCGCAGCTCGATGTCCGGGTGCGCCGCCTCGAACGCGGCCAGCCGTGGCAGCAGCCAGCCGGTGGCAAAGGTACCGACCACGCCCAGCGTGAGTACTTCCCGGGCCGGCCCGCCGGTGTAGCGCGCAATGCTGGCTGAGATGCGTTCAAACGATTCGTTGAGCACCGGATACAGCGCCGCGCCCTCGTCGGTCAGCGCCACGCCGCGCGGCAGGCGATGGAACAGGCGGATGCCGAGCCGGTCTTCCAGGCCCCGGATCTGGTGGCTCAGTGCGGCCTGGCTGACGCACAACTCCAGCGCGGCTCGGGTGAAGTTCTGGTGGCGGGCGGCGGCCTCGAACGCACGCAGCGCGTTCAGTGGCAGGGTGGGGTGCAGCATCGGAGAGCCGTGAGCCAGGGTGATGGCTGATCCTACCCGTTCAATGAGGAATTTCGTAAATCTCAAACAGTTGATCGCGCCAGGCATGAATTCAACTTATGGGTTGCCCTGATTTTTCGCGCTGGTGGGTCGCAGGGGAGGCGCCAATAATCGGGCGGTCACCAGGAGAACCCCTATGCTCGCCCGTCGCCGATTCCTGCAGTTCAGTGGTGCTGCCGTTGCTTCCTCGCTGCTTGCCCCGGCGCTGGCGCGAGCTGTTGCCCCAGCGTCCGGCATACCCGCCGCGAACGCCGCCATTGCCGGCGCCGCCGATTTCGCCGCGCTGGAGAAAGCCAGCGGTGGCCGCCTGGGCGTCACCGTGCTGAATACCGGTAACGGCCGTCGCATCGGCGGGCATCGGCAGGATGAGCGCTTCCCGATGTGCAGCACGTTCAAGTCGCTGCTGGTTGCCCATGTGCTGAGCCTTGCCGATGCAGGCCGCGTTTCGCTCGACACCCGTGTGCCCATCGCCGCGAAGGATCTGCTGTCCTACGCCCCGGTGGCGCGCCGCCATGTGGGCAAGGACCTGACTGTCCGCGACCTGTGCCGGGGCACGCTGACCACCAGCGACAACACGGCGGCCAACCTGCTGCTGGAGGTAGTGGGCGGGCCGCCGGCGCTGACGGCATTCCTGCGCGGGCAGGGCGACAGCATTACCCGCAATGACCGCAACGAGCCGGACGTGAATCTGTTCGTGAAGGGAGACCCGCGCGATACCACCAGCCCGGCCGCGATGGCCACCAGCCTGGCCCGCTTCGCGGTGGGCAATGGCCTGCAGCCTGCATCGCGCCAGCAGTTCGCCGATTGGCTCATCGACAACCAGACCGGCGATGCCTGCCTGCGCGCCGGGCTGGGCACGCGCTGGCGGGTGGGGGACAAGACCGGCAGCAACGGTGATGACACGCGCAACGACATCGCCGTGCTGTGGCCGCATGCGGGCGGCGCGGCGTGGGTGGTCACCGCCTATCTGCAGGGCGCGTCGGTCGATGACGACCAGCGCGCAGCGGTGCTTGCACGGGTGGGCGCGCTGGCCGATGCAATGATCGGATGAGGTAACCGGGGTCATTCGAAATGGCTTGCCGGATCGGTCGGGCACGCGCATCCTGCGCGCGTTCGAACCCCACGGAAGACCCCGATGAGCCATGAGTTGATCTACCTGCTGCTGATCTTCGCGCTGCTGGTGATCCCGCGCGCGCTGCAGCGCTTCAGCCTGCCCGCACCGCTGACCTGCCTGCTGTTCGGCATCATCGGCATGCTGTGGCTGGGCGACCAGGCGCATGACGCGGTGATCGGCCTGCTGGCCACGCTGGGGATTTCCTCGCTGTTCCTGTTCGCAGGCCTGGAGGTGGATCTGCAGGCGCTGCGGCGCGGCATGTGGCCGTTGCTGGCGCATCTGGTGATCCGCAGTGCCACGCTGTTCGGGGTCGGCTGGTTGGCCTGGCGCTACGCGGGCCTGCCGTGGCAGGCGGCCGGACTGCTGGCGCTGGCGCTGCTGACACCGTCCACCGGCTTCATCATGGACTCGCTCTCGCGGCTGGGCCTGAGCGAAGACGAGCGGTTCTGGGTCACCAGCAAGGCCATCGCCGGCGAACTGCTGGCGCTGGCGGCATTGTTCATTGTGTTGCAGGCCGGCGACCCGGGCCACATGGCGCTGTCCAGCCTGGCCCTGCTGGCGATGATGGTGGGCCTGCCGCTGCTGTTCATCGCGCTGGGACGCTGGGTGGCGCCGCACGCGCCCGGTTCGGAGTTCTCGCTGCTGGTGATGGTGGGCATGGTGGCGGCGTACATCACCTACCTGCTGGGCGTGTACTACCTGGTAGGCGCCTTCATCGCCGGCCTGGTCGCGCGCCTGCTGCACCAGCGCATGCCGCTGCTGGCCTCGCACGAGAACCTGCACGCGCTGCGCCTGTTCGCCTCGTTCTTCGTGCCGTTCTACTTCTTCAACGCTGGCACCAAGGTGCCCAGCGAAGCCCTCAGTTTCGAGGCGCTGGGGCTGGGCATCGTGATCACCCTGGTGGTACTGCCGCTGCGCATCGGCGTGGTCTGGCTGCAGCGCCGGGTGATGTTCGGCGAGAGCTTCCGCAGCAGCCTGCGCGTCTCGCTGGCGCTGGCACCGACCCTGATCTTCACCCTGGTGCTGGCGGCGATCATGCGCGAGCGCTTCCAGATTCCGGCGGTGCTGTTCGGCGCGCTGCTGCTGTACGCCGCACTGACCACGCTGTTGCCGTCGCTGGTGTTCCGCACGCCGTTCGACGTCGATCCGGTCGAGCAGGAGCCTGCGGGCGAGGGCGAAATCGCACCGGTCGCGGCCACCGACGGCGGCCATGCCGAGCCGCTGAAGGCACCACTGCCGCCGCCGGGCTGAGCCGCAGCCGCGTGCAGCGGCTTGCACTCCGGTGCGCCAACGCAGACACTGCGCGCCCGTGAAGCGCGCCCTGCCGTGGGCGGCCACTGTCAGGAGCAACAGGCGTGACCCAGGAAAGCAACCCAGACCGCAGCCTGTTGCCGGGCAAGATCCTGTTGTGGTTTTCGGCGGCCGCGCTGCTGATCCTGCTGGCCTGCAGCTGGTCGATGCCCCCGGTCGATGCCTCCGGTTTCCGGCAGACGCAGACTGCACTGTCGATCGACTGGTTGCTGCGCGGCGGCCCCTGGCTGGACTACGTGACCCCGGTGCTGGGCGCGCCCTGGTCGATTCCCTTCGAATTCCCCTTCTACCAGTGGTTGGCGGCGTTGCTGTCCAGCCTCACCGGCATGAGCGCCGACAACAGCGGGCGCCTGGTGTCTGCGCTCTTCCATGTCGGCTGCGTGTGGCTGGTCTACCGCACGCTGCTGGCGTGGCGCCCCGACCGCACGCTGGCGCTGTGCGTGGCCGGCGCATTTGCCGTCTCGCCGTACGCGCAGTTCTGGGGGCGCTCGGTGATGATGGAGTCCAGCGCCGTGTTCTTCGGCCTGCTCTTTGTCTGGGCGATGGCGCGCCTGCGCAGCCAGCCGCGCGCGTGGGTGGGCGTGGTTGCCATCGTCGCCGCGGTGCTGTCGGCGGCCATCAAGGTCACCTCGTTCTTCGGATTTGCCGCGTTCGTTGCGCTGGCCTTCCTGTGGCTGGCGCTGCGTGAACATGGCTGGCGCCCGCAATGGCTGCGGCAGCATTGGCGCCTGCTGTTCTGGGGTGGCCTGTCCGCACTTGCCGTGCTGGCCACGCTCACCCTGTGGCTGCAGCATGCCGACGCGCTGAAGGCGCAGTCGGCGCTGGGCCGGCAGATCACCTCCGATGCGTTGTCCACCTGGAACTACGGCACCCTGCAGCAGCGCCTGGATCCGGCCACCTGGTGGGGCACGGTGTTCAAGAAGCGCTTCTCCGGTGCGATCGGCTCCAACTGGATCTTCCTCATCTTCGTCATCGCCGGGCTGTGGCAGAAGCGCACGCGCGCAGCGGTGGGGATCCTGCTGCTGGCCTACCTGGCGCCGTTCCTGGTCTTCACCAACCTGCACATCGCCCATCCCTACTACCAGGCGGCCAACATCGTGTTCGCCACCTCGATCATCGGCCTGGTGCTGTGGTCGACGGTGCTGGCGGCCGAAGCGGCGGGCAAGCCGCGCCGCGGCGTCGCGCTGGCGATCGTCCTGTGCGTGCTGTCGGTGGGCTTCGGCCTGGTGAAGTCGCTGAAGGACATCAGGGAAGCGCGCGAGCCGACAGCGGTTTCGCAGATTGCCGAGGCCATCCGTACCGGCACGACGGCGCAGGGCGTGGTGGTCGCGTTCGGGCAGGACTGGTCCTCCGAACTGCCGTACTTCTCCGGCCGCCGCGCGGCGATGATTCCAGACTGGGCGTCGGACGAGGTGCTCGCGTCGCTGGCCGCCGACGATGCCGCGCTGGGTGGGCTGCCGCTGGCCGCACTGGTCAACTGCCCCAGCCAGGTGGGAAGCAGCCCCGGACGCGTGCAGTGGCAGGCGGAGATCATCCGCCGCTATGCCGCCGGTGGCCAGAAGCAGGAGATCGGCGGCTGCGAGGTCTGGCTGCACCGATGAGGTGACGTGGCCGGTGCGCAGGGTTTGCGCGCACCGGCCCGGGTCGTTAGGGTTGGGGGCATGAAACTGCCTGCCGTTGCTGCTGCTTCCGCCCTCCTGCTCACCCTTGCTGCCTGCTCGCAGCGTTCCGAGTCGGTCGCCCATGATCTGGCGACCGCACCGGCCGATGCCTTCATGGCGGCCATCGCCGCGCATTGCGGCCAGGCCTTCGAGGGCCGGGTGGTGGAGGACACGCCGGCACCCACCGGCAAGGACCCGTTCGCCGGCCAGCGCCTGGTCATGCATGTGCGCGGCTGTGCCGACCCGGCCCATGAGCTGCGGATCCCCTTCCATGTCGGTGATGACCATTCGCGCACGTGGGTGCTGACCCGTACCGAAAATGGCCTGCGGCTGAAGCACGATCATCGCCACCCGGATGGCAGCGCCGATGCGATCACCCTCTATGGCGGCGACAGCACGCCGCCGGGCACCGCCGAGCGGCAGCAGTTCCCGGCCGACACCGATTCCGTGGCGATGTTCCGTCGTGCCGACATGCGGGCCTCCACCTTCAACACCTGGGCGATGGAAATCGATCCGGACCAGACCTTCGTCTACGAGCTGACGCGACCGGAAGGCCGGCGCTTCCGCGTGAAGTTCGACCTGAGCAGGCCGGTCGACCTGCCGCCGCCACCGTGGGGCGACGAGAAGGCACCCGCACCCTGACCCCGGAAAGATCCCCAGTGGATCCACGCCATGCGTAGATGCGGGATACCTGACCGGGGTCAGAGCCCTGGCCGTCGGCCAGGGATCCGACCCCGGGGCTCAGCGCGCGCCGAAGCGCGCCCGGCAGCCGTTGCTCACCCACACCTGGCCGCGCGAATAGCCCCAGCTGCGGCCTTCCTGGCAGGCACTGCCGGACAGCTGCTGCTGCAGCACCGGCCGGCCCTGGCGCTCATCCCAGTCGCAGTTCTGCGTGCGGTTGTTGTTGCTGCTGCAGGTGATCGAATAATTGCTGTTGCCGCCGCCCCAGCCACCGCCGCCGCCGCCCCAGCCGCGGGCCTCGGCGAACTCGGCGCGGCAGCCGTTGCTGACCCAGACCGCGCCGTTGCGCACGCCCCAGGTGCGGCCTTCGTCGCAGGGGCTGCCGGACAGCTGGCGGACCAGGCGGGCGTTGCGCCAGCCGACCGGGCAGCTGCGCTCACGGTTGCTCTGGCTCTCGCAGCGGATGGTTTCGCCGGGACGGCCGTTGTTGCCGCCCCAGCCACCGCCATTGCCGCCGCCCCAGCCGCCGCGGGCTTCAACGAACTCGGCGCGGCAGCCATTGCTGACCCAGATGCTGCCATTGCGGCTGCCCCAGGTGCGGCCCTCGTCGCAGGCGCTGCCGGACAGCTGGCGGACCAGCTGCGCATTGCGCCAGCCGGTGCTGCAGACACGTTCACGGTTGTTCTGGCTTTCGCAGCGGATCACCCCGTCCTGCGCAGCGGCCGGAGCAGAGGGCAGGGCGAGCACGGCCAGCGTGCTCAGGGTCATGGCCAGGCTGGCCAGGGACAACGATTTCATGGCGGCATCCCATACGGTGGCAGGTGCCCGACTATAGGGACCGGGGCGATCAAGCCGGCGTGACTGCCCGGATTTGCCCCGGCCGGGGCCTCGGCCGCAGAATACGAGGCTTTCCGGCCCCCATCCGGTGCCGGCGTTCTCCAGCGGAGCTTCCCCCCATGCGTACCCACTTCTGCGGCCTGGTCGACGAGACCCTGATTGGCCAGACTGTCACCCTCGCCGGCTGGACCGACGTGGCCCGTAACCAGGGCGGCGTCTGCTTCATCGATCTCCGGGATCATGAAGGCATCGTGCAGGTGACCGTGGAGGCCGACAACGCCGAAGTGTTTGCCGTGGCCGCGTCGCTGGGCTACGAGGACGTACTGCAGGTGGAAGGCGTCGTGCGCGCCCGCCACGCGGTGAACGACAAGATGCGCACCGGCAAGGTGGAAGTGATCGCCACGGCCATCACCGTGCTGAACAAGGCCGCGCCGCTGCCGTTCCACGCCCACGAGAACCCGGGCGAGGAAACCCGCCTGAAGTACCGCTACCTGGACCTGCGCCGCCCGGAAATGCAGCGCATGCAGCGCACCCGCATCAAGCTGGTGCAGGCCCTGCGCCGCCACCTGGACGAAAAGGGCTTCCAGGACATCGAGACCCCGATCCTGACCAAGGCCACCCCGGAAGGCGCACGCGACTTCCTGGTGCCGGCGCGCATGCACCCGGGCGAGTTCTACGCCCTGCCGCAGAGCCCGCAGCTGTTCAAGCAGATCCTGATGGTGGCCGGGTTCGACCGCTACTACCAGATCGCGCGCTGCTTCCGCGACGAAGCGCTGCGCGCCGACCGCCAGCTGGAATTCACCCAGCTGGACATGGAGTTCGCCTTCGTCCGCGAGCGCGACGTGCAGGACTTCGTCGAGGACATGATCCGCGCCATCTTCAAGGAGGTGGTCGATGTCGAGCTGGATGCCAGCTTCCCGCGCATGACCTGGGCCGAGGCGATGCGTCGCTATGGTTCGGACAAGCCGGACCTGCGCATCGCGCTGGAACTGGTCGATGTGGCTGAACTGGTCAAGGACAGCGAGTTCCCGGTGTTCACCGGCCCGGCCAACGATGCCGAAGGCCGCGTCGCCGCGCTGCGCATCCCGGGCGGCGCGTCGCTGAGCCGCAAGCAGATCGACGAGTACGCCGCGCATGCCGCCAAGTACGGCGCCAAGGGCCTGGCTTACATCAAGATCGCCGACAACGGCGAAGTCAGCTCGCCGATCCAGAAGTTCTTCAGCGAGGAGCGCTTCGCCGCGCTGGTCGCCCATGTCGGTGCCGGCAACGGCGACATCGTGTTCTTCGGTGCCGGTGGCTACAACAAGGTCTCCGACTTCATGGGCGCGCTGCGCCTGAAGGCCGGCAAGGACTTCGGCCTGCTCGCCGACGGCTGGGCGCCGCTGTGGGTCACCGACTTCCCGATGTTCGAGTGGGACGAGGAAGAACAGCGCTACGTCGCCCTGCATCACCCCTTCACCGCACCGGCCGTGGACGACATCGCCGACCTGCGCGCCAATGCCCGTACCGCCGTCTCGCGCGGTTACGACATGGTGCTCAACGGCAATGAAATCGGCGGCGGTTCGATCCGTATCCACCGTCCGGACATGCAGAGTGCGGTCTTTGAACTGCTGGGCATCGGTGCCGAAGAGGCCCGCGCCAAGTTCGGCTTCCTGCTCGACGCGCTGAACTACGGCGCGCCGCCGCACGGTGGCATCGCCTTCGGCATCGACCGCATCGCCGCCCTGATGGCCGGCACGGAGTCGATCCGCGACGTCATCCCGTTCCCGAAGACCACCGGTGCACAGGATCTGATGACCGACGCGCCGTCGCCGATCGTCGACGCGCAGCTGGCCGAAGTGCACATCCAGGTTCGCCCCAAGACCAACTGATCAGGAGATCCAGGCAATGACCGAATTTGCGTTTTCGCTGGAGTGGGAAAAGCTGGGCAATGAAGGCTCCGAGGCCACCCTGGTCACCGAGCGTGCACGCGTGTTCGGTGGCTGGCTGGTCCGTGTCGGTACCAACCCGGCGGCGATGGCGCTGACCTTCGTCGCCGACGGCGAAGGCCGTTGGGACGGTGAGGACTTCGGCGTCGAGGATTACGAGGACGACGAAGAGGAAGAGTACGACGAGGACGAGGACGGCGAGGAAGAAGAGGACGAAGAGGAATACGAGGAAGAGGACGAGGACGAAGACGAAGACGCGGAATCGCCTGAAAAGGCTTGACCGGCGCTTCGCCCTGGCGTCAACTTCCTGCATGTATTCGATCCGCCGCGCCACCGTGGACGACGCGCCGACCCTGTCGGCGCTGGCCGCCCGCACGTTCACCGAAACCTTCGGCCATCTGTATCCACCGCAGGACCTGCAGGCCTTCCTCGAAGAGGCCTACTCGGTCGAGCGCCAGCGCGTGATCCTGGCCCACCCCGATTACGCGGTGTGGCTGCTGGAACTGGACGGGGAGGCGGTCGGCCATGCCGCCGCCGGCCCCTGCGGCCTGCCGCATCCGGAGGTGAAACCCGGTGACGGCGAACTCAAGCGTCTGTACCTGATCAAGACCCAGCAGAGCTGCGGCTGGGGCAGCCGCCTGCTGGAAACCGCACTGGCCTGGCTGGAGCACGAAGGCCCGCGCACGCTCTGGCTGGGGGTATGGTCGGAGAACTTCGGCGCGCAGCGCTTCTATGCACGCTACGGTTTCGAGAAGGCCGGCGAGTACCTGTTCCCGGTTGGCGATACCAACGATCTGGAATTCATCCTGCGCCGCGCACCGCGCGCGTCCTGACGTTCACCGCGGCTTGCTGCGCGCGCGTGTTCAATCACCCCACGTTCCTGCCCCGCTGACCGCCAGGCTGTTTGCATGACTCCCCCCGTACTGCTGCTGCATGGCATCTGGAATGCCCGCGCCTGGGTCGGGCCGCTGGCCTGGCGCCTGCGCGCGCGCGGCTTCCAGGTGCATGCGTTCGGCTACTCCTCGGTGTTCGGCGGCCCCGACGTGGCCGTGCCGCAGCTGCTGGAGCGGCTGGCCGACGCCGGCCCGTTGTCGCTGGTCGGCCACAGCCTGGGCGGACTGCTGGCGCTGGAGGCGCTGCGGCGCAACCCGGAACTGCCGGTGCAGCGCGTGGTCTGCCTCGGTTCGCCGCTGCGCGGCAGTGGAACCGCGCGCTCGTTGTCCGAGCACGGCTGGGGCCTGGCACTGGGGCGCAGCAGCGAATTGTTGCTTGATGGCCTGCCGGACTGGCAGGGCAATGCCGAAGTCGGGCTGATCGCCGGATCGGTGCCACATGGGCTGGGCAGCCTGCTGGGTGCGATCGACGATGCGTCCGACGGCACCGTGGCACTGTCCGAGACGCGGCTGCCGGGCCTGGCCGACCATTGCGTGGTCCGCACCAGCCACAGCGGCCTGGTGGTGTCGCCTGATGCCGCGCGGCAGACCGCACATTTCCTGCGCCACGGCCACTTCGACCACAGCCGCGACGCGGCGGCGGCCTAGAGGCAGGGAACGCAGGGCCGCCTTGCAGCGCCGAGCCCATGCTCGGCGGCATTCCGTCGGGCCGATTGAGCCGAGCATTGGCTCGGCGCTACAACAATAGGGGGCCTAGACACGGTTGCCGCCCCCGATCAGGTAGAATCCGCGCCTTGATCCTGAAGCAGCCAAACGGTAGCACCCATGGGTAGAGGCCCCTCCATCGAAGCCCGCAAGAACGCGTCCGACGCGAAGCGCGGCAAGATTTTCACCAAGATCATCCGCGAGATCGGCGTTGCCGCGCGCGGCGGTGGAGGCGACCCCAACAACAACCCGCGCCTGCGCGTGGCAGTGGACAAGGGCCTGGCCGTGAACATGTCCAAGGACGTGATCGAGCGCGCCATCAAGAAGGCCACCGGTGAACTGGAAGGCGTCGATTACGAGGAAATCCGCTACGAGGGCTATGCCCCGGGTGGCGTGGCCGTGATCGTCGACTGCCTGACCGACAACCGCGTGCGCACCGTGGCCGACGTCCGCCATGCGTTCAGCAAGTGCGGCGGCAACATGGGCACCGAAGGCTCGGTGGCCTTCATGTTCAAGCGCCTGGGCGTGCTCAGCTTCGCCCCCGGCGCCGACGAGGAAACGATCACCGAAGCGGCCATCGAGGCCGGCGCCGACGACATCGTGGTCTATCCCGACGACGGTTCGATCGACGTGGTCACCAGCCCTGACGCGTTCAACGCGGTCAAGGACGCGATGGCCGCTGCCGGGCATGTCGCCGACCACGCCGAGATCACCTTCCGCGCCGACAACGACATCAAGGTCGAGGGCGAGGTCGCCCTGCAGGTCAAGAAGCTGCTGGACATGCTCGAAGACCTGGACGACGTGCAGAACGTGTATTCCAACGCCGAACTCGGCGCCGACGCCTACGCCTGAGCCGTCCCCGACGGCCTGGGCGCGGGCCGTTGAACGGTCACCGCGGACAGTCATGAGCCCATACGCCTGCCAGCGCACTCCGTTCCGCCCCGCCAGGAGCGCGGCATGACCCGCATCCTCGGCATCGATCCCGGTTCGCAGCGGACCGGGGTCGGCATCATCGATGTCGATGCTGCCGGCCGCGTCAGTTACGTGCACCACCAGCCGCTGATGCTGCTGGGTGCCGACGACTTCCCGCAGCGCATGAAACTGCTGGTGCTGGGCCTGGCCGACCTGTGCCGCGAGTACCAGCCGCACGAAGTGGCCATCGAAAAGGTGTTCATGGCCCGCAATCCCGATTCGGCGTTGAAGCTGGGCCAGGCCCGCGGCGCGGCGATCTCGGCGGTGGTGCTGCGCGACCTGCCGGTGCACGAATACGCTGCCAGCGAGATCAAGCTCGCCGTGGTGGGCCGTGGTGGCGCCGAAAAGCAACAGGTTCAACACATGGTCGGGCTCATGCTCAACCTGAAAACCAAGCTGCAGGCCGACGCGGCCGACGCGTTGGCGGTGGCGATCACCCATGCCCACGTAAGGGCAACGGCCAACCGCCTGGGGCTCAGTGCCCGCCAGGCGTGGGGCCGCAAATGAGGAGCTGCACGCAATGATCGGTCGACTGCGCGGCATCGTCGCCTACAAGGCGCCGCCGTGGCTGGTGGTGGACGTGAACGGAGTGGGCTACGAACTGGAGGCGCCGATGAGCACCTTCTACGACCTACCCGAGCTCGGCCGCGAGGTCACCCTGTACACCCACTACGCGCAGAAGGAGGACAGCGTCTCGCTGTACGGCTTCCTGCGCGAGGGCGAGCGGCGCCTGTTCCGCGACGTGCAGAAGGTCAGCGGCATCGGCGCGAAGATCGCGCTGGCCGTGCTGTCCGGCGTCAGCGTCGAGGAATTCGCGCGGATGGTCCAGGCCGGCGACATCACCGCATTGACCCGCATCCCGGGTATCGGCAAGAAGACTGCCGAGCGCATGGTGCTGGAACTGCGTGACCGTGCCGCCCAGTTCGGTGCCGGCGGCGCGCTGCCCACCGGCAGCGGCCCGGCGCCGGCCGATCCGCTGTCCGATGCCACCGTGGCCCTGCAGCAGCTGGGCTACAAGCCGGCCGAAGCCGCGCGCATGGCCCGCGATGCCTTCAATGAAGGCGACGAAGTGGCCACCGTGATCCGCAAGGCGCTGCAGTCGGCGCTGCGCTGAACGGCCTTCCTTTCCCTCAACGAACCGCCTGAGCTTCGCCAGGAGTCCCATGTCCAGCAGTCAAACCCCGCACGCAGCCGCGCCCGGCGGCCACGGCCACGCCCCCTCCGCTGGAGGGCTGGCGCTGGTCATCGGTGCGATCGGCGTGGTCTTCGGCGATATCGGCACCAGCCCGCTGTACACCCTGAAGGAGGCGTTCTCGCCGCATTACGGGCTCAACAGCGACCACGACACCGTGCTGGGCGTGCTGTCGCTGGCGTTCTGGGCGCTGAACCTGGTGGTGACGCTGAAGTACGTCACCATCATCATGCGCGCCGACAATGACGGCGAAGGCGGCATCATGGCGCTGATGGCGCTGACCCAGCGCACGCTGCGCAACGGCTCGCGCTCGGCGTACGTGGTGGGCATCCTGGGCATCTTCGGCGCCTCGCTGTTCTTCGGCGACGGCGTGATCACCCCGGCGATGTCCGTGCTCAGTGCGGTGGAAGGCCTGGAGGTGGCCGCGCCGGGCCTGCATGTCTTCATCGTGCCGGTCACCCTGGTGGTGCTGCTGGCGGTGTTCGCCGCGCAGCGCTTCGGCACCGAGAAGATCGGCAAGGCGTTCGGGCCGATCATGGCGATCTGGTTCCTGTCGCTGGCGGCGATCGGCATCTACAACATCGTCGACGCACCGGAGGTGCTGAAGGCGTTCAATCCGTGGTGGGGCATCCGCTTCTTCATGGAGCATGGCTGGCACGGCATCTTCATCCTTGGCGCGGTGGTGCTGGCGGTGACCGGCGGTGAGGCGCTGTACGCCGACATGGGCCACTTCGGCCTGCGTCCGATCCGCCATGCCTGGTACTTCTTCGTGCTGCCGTGCCTGGTGCTGAACTACCTGGGGCAGGGCGCGCTGGTGCTCAACCACCCCGAGGCGCTGAAGAATCCGTTCTTCGAGGCCGTGCCGTCGTGGGCGCTGTACCCGATGATCATCCTGGCCACCATGGCGGCGGTGATCGCGTCGCAGTCGGTCATCACCGGCGCATTCTCGGTCTCGCGCCAAGCCATGCAGCTGGGCTACATCCCGCGCATGCGCATCAAGCACACCTCGCACGACACCATCGGCCAGATCTACATCCCGGGCATCAACTGGGGCATCGCGGTGATGGTATTCGGCCTGGTGCTGGCCTTCCGCAGCTCGTCCAACCTGGCCGTGGCGTACGGCATTTCGGTGTCGGCCACGATGCTGATCGACACCCTGCTGCTGGCCGTGGTGGCGCGGACGTTGTGGCCGAAGTCGCGTGGCTGGCTGCTGCCGCTGTGCGTGGTGTTCTTCATCATCGACCTCGGCTTCGTCATCGCCAACGGCGCCAAGCTGCTGCAGGGCGCCTGGTTCCCGGTGGTGCTGGGCATCTTCCTGTTCACCATGATGCGCACCTGGCGCCGTGGCCGCGAGCTGCTGCGCGACGAGATCCGCAAGGACGGCATCCGCCTGGATACCTTCCTGCCGGGCCTGATGCTGGCCCCGCCGGTACGCGTGCCGGGCACCGCGGTGTTCCTCACCGCCGACCCGACCGTGGCGCCGCATGCGCTGATGCACAACCTCAAGCACAACAAGGTGCTGCACGAGCGCAACGTGTTCCTGCACGTGGAAACCCTGCCGATCCCCTATGCGATGGAAGGGCAGCGGCTGAAGATCGAATCGGTGGGCGACGAGTTCTACCGGGTCTACGTGCGCTTCGGTTTCATGGAGACCCCGGACGTGCCGCTGGCGCTGATGCGTTCGTGTGACCACGGCGGCATCTACTTCGACCCGATGGACACCACCTTCTTCGCCAGCCGCGAGACCATCGTGGCCACCGCCAACCGCGGCATGCCGATCTGGCGCGACAAGCTGTTCGCGCTGATGCATCGCAACGCCGCCCCGGCCACCGGCTTCTTCCGGATTCCGGGCAACCGCCTGGTGGAACTCGGGGCCCAGGTCGAGATCTGAGGTCTGGTAGTGCCGGCCGCTGGCCGGCATCCGCCGCACCACTGGTGTTCATGGGGTTGCCGGCCAGCGGCCGGCACTACCGTGCTTCCGGCCCCGGAATGCAACCATTTACCGCATAATCACGGTATGACCGACGACCGCATCATCGGCGCCGGCGCCACCCGCGAGGATGACGCCGCCGACGCCAGCATCCGCCCCAAGCGCCTGGCCGACTACCTCGGCCAGGCCCCGGTGCGCGAGCAGCTGGAGATCTACATCGAAGCGGCCAAGGCCCGCGGCGACGCGCTCGACCACGTGCTGATCTTCGGGCCGCCCGGCCTCGGCAAGACCACCCTCAGCCACGTCATCGCCAACGAGCTGGGCGTGGCCCTGCGGGTGACCTCCGGCCCGGTGATCGAGAAGGCCGGCGACCTCGCAGCGCTGCTGACCAACCTCCAGCCGCACGACGTGCTGTTCGTGGACGAGATCCACCGCCTGTCGCCGGTGGTCGAGGAAGTGCTGTACCCGGCGATGGAAGACTTCCAGATCGACATCATGATCGGCGAGGGCCCTGCCGCCCGCTCGATCAAGATCGACCTGCCGCCGTTCACCCTGATCGGTGCCACCACCCGCGCCGGCCTGCTGACCGCTCCGCTGCGCGACCGCTTCGGCATCGTCCAGCGCCTGGAGTTCTACAGCGTCGAAGAACTGACCCGGATCGTGCGCCGCTCGGCCACCATCCTCGGCATCGACTGCACCGCCGATGGCGCCGGCGAGATCGCGCGCCGCGCGCGTGGCACCCCGCGTATCGCCAATCGCCTGCTGCGCCGGGTGCGTGACTACGCCCAGGTGAAGGCCGGCGGCCATATCGACGAGGCGGTGGCACAGGCCGCGATGAAGATGCTGAAGGTCGACCCGGAGGGCTTCGACGAGCTGGACCGGCGCCTGCTCAAGACCCTGGTCGACTACTTCGACGGCGGCCCGGTCGGCATCGAATCGCTGGCCGCGGCGCTGTCGGAGGAGCGTGGCACGCTGGAAGACGTGGTCGAGCCGTACCTGATCCAGCAGGGCTTCCTGGTGCGTACCGCGCGCGGCCGCATGGCCACCCACAAGGCTTACCGGCACATGGGCCTGAAGCCGAAGAATCCGCCGCAGGACCTGTTCGCGGAGGTTCCCGATGTCGGTTGAGCCGCGATTCAGTTGGCCGACACGCATTTACTGGGAAGATACCGACGCGGGTGGCGTGGTCTACCACGCCCGCTACGTGGCCTTCATGGAACGGGCCCGGACCGAATGGATGCGCGCGCTCGGCTACGGCCAGGAGCGCATGCGCGCCGAGCACGGGATGGTCTTCGCGGTGCGCTCGATGCAGATGGATTTCATCAGGCCGGCACGGCTGGATGACACCCTGCAGGTGACTGCCCGCCTGGTCCAGCTGAAGAAGGCCAGCATGGTCTTCGACCAGCAGATCCTGCGCGACGGCGAGCTGCTGCTGTCGGCCCAGGTCCGCATCGCCGCACTGGAAGCGGCCAGTTTCCGCCCGCGTGGCATGGACGAGGCCGTCCTTGCCGTGCTGCAACCCCACCTCCACCCCGAATCCGAACACTGAGGAACAACGGATGATCGCAACGCTCCTGGCCCTGCAGGCCACGGTCACCGAGGCACTGCCGGCCGACGTCAGCAACGCCGCGACACAGACCCTTGCCCAGGCCACCACCGGCGGCGGCATCAACTACCTCGAACTGATGGCCAAGGCCAGCCTGCCGGTGAAGATCATCGTGCTGCTGCTGCTGGTCGGCTCGTTCGTCAGCTGGGTGATCATTTTCCGCAAGGCCCGCGTGTTCAAGCAGGCCACCCGCGAAGCCGACGAGTTCGAGAACCGCTTCTGGTCCGGTGCCGACCTGGGCAAGCTGTACAGCGCGGCCACCGACCGCAGCCGCAGCGTGACCGGCCTGGAAGCCATCTTCGAAGCCGGCTTCCGCGAGTACACCCGCCTGCGCGACAAGCGCCGCCTGGATGGCCGTGCGCAGCTGGAAGGCGCCCAGCGCGCCATGCGCACCACCTATACCCGTGAAGTGGACCAGCTCGAGCGCAACCTGGAGCTGCTGGCCAACATCGGCTCCACCGCGCCGTACGTGGGCCTGGTCGGTACCGTGTTCGGCATCATGGTGACCATGCACGACATGATCAGCAGCGGTGCGCAGGCCGGCATCGCCGCCGTCGCGCCGGGCATTTCCGAAGCCCTGTTCGCCACCGCCATCGGCCTGTTCGTGGCGATCCCGGCGGTGTGGGCGTACAACCGCTTCACCACCCGCGTCGAGCGCATGTCGGTGCGGTTCGAGACCTTCGCCGAAGAGTTCAGCTCCATCCTGCAGCGCCAGAGCGCTGGCGACGAGTAAGCGCCTGACCCGGGAGTCCAAGCCATGTCCGCTGCCATCGGTCGCCGCAAGCGCCGCAAGCTGAAATCGGAAATCAACGTCGTTCCCTACATCGACGTCATGCTGGTGTTGCTGATCATCTTCATGGTCACCGCGCCGCTGCTCACCCTGAGCTTCGACGTCGACCTGCCGCAGTCCAATGCCAAGGCGCTGGAGAGCAAGCAGGACCCGGTGATCGTCTCGGTGCGCCAGGACGGCCAGCTCAGCCTGAAGCTGCCCGACGCCAAGGAACCGACCGCCGTGTCGGCCGAGGAACTGGAAGGCCGCCTGGCCGGCATCGCCGCCCAGGACAAGGGCGTGCGCGTGATCGTCGCCGCCGACCGCGCCGTGGCCTATGAGAAGGTCATTGCCGCGATGGACGTGATCAAGCGCGCCAAGGTAGACAAGGTAGGCCTGGCCACCGATGCACGCTGACGCCCTGCCACCCCCGCATCAGCGCGAACCCGGCTGGGGCCTGCCCCTGGCGCTGGCGTTGCTGGTGCACCTGCTGGTCGCGCTGGTCTTCATCGTGGCCTGGCTGTGGTCGCCCCAGCGCAATACCGACGCCGCCGCAGGCGATCCCTCGGTCGAGGCCAGCCTGGCGCTGTCCGCGTCCGAGGCCTCGGCCGCGCGCCAGGCGCTGCGCCAGTCGGAGAAGCTGGAGGACCTGCCGCCGCCGGTCGCCGAACCGATCCCGGTGCCGGAAGACACCATCCCGCCGCCGCAGCCGATTCCCGAACCGCGCCCGCAGGACGCCCCCACGCCGCAGCAGCAACAGGCGCAGGAGCGCGTCGCGCAGCCGGATACCAAGGACCAGGAAGCGGTCAGCGCGCTGGCCATCTCGCAGGAGAAGGCCAAGCAGGAGCAGGAAGCCAAGCGCCGCCAGGAGCAGATCGACCTGACCGAGCGCAAGCGCCAGGAAGAAGCGGAGCAGAAGCTGCGCCTGGCCAAGCAGCAGGAAGCGGACGAGAAGAAGAAGCAGGCCGAGCAGGAACGCGTGGCCGCCGACAAGGCCGAGGCCGAGAAGCAGAAGAAGATCGCCGAGATCCGGGCCCGCCGCGAGCAGGCCGAGAAGGAAGCCAAGCTGGCCGAGCAGAAGCTGCGCCAGGTCGCCGCCGCGCGCAATGCCGCCGGCAGTGCGGCCGCCGGTGCCAGCGGCGCCTCCCAGCCGGCCGCCGGTGGTGGCGGCAGCAGCGACGATCTTTCAGCCAAGTACGCCGCAGCAATCCAGGCCAAGGTGCTGTCGCAGTGGGTGCGCCCGGATACGGTGCCGCTGGGCCAGCGTTGCCAGATCACCATTACCCAGATTCCGGGCGGCACGGTGATGCAGGCCAAGGTCAGCCCGAACTGCCCCTACGACGAGGCCGGCAAGCGTTCGATCGAGGCCGCCGTGCTCAACGCGCAGCCGTTGCCGTACCGCGGCTTCGAGTCGGTGTTCGCACGCACGCTCAACTTCACCTTTACCGCCCAGGATCGCTGAGACGGGGAGGGCAGGGCGGCTCTCGGGCCGCCCGCGCCGACTGATGTCGCAATTGCCGCTGGCGGACCGGGGCTTGACCCGACAGGCTGTGGGCGGTCGTCGGGCACCGTAGCGCTGGGCGGTGACCGGGGCAGGCGGCGCGATGTTAGCCACGACGTTAACGGTGTGTGAGAGGACGGGCTGGAACTGACCCGGAATTCACGTACCCTTGGTTCATGATTGCGAAGCGGTTCACCGCCGCTTTGTTATCCCTCGTTCCGGTTTCCCCCTATTGAGCGCTCCATGAAAAAGATGCCTCGCTGGCTTGCCGTGTTTGCGGCCCTGTTGCTGCCCTTTGCTGCCGTCGCGCAGCAGAAGGGGCTGGATATCGACATCATCGGCGGCAATGCCTCCGCCCTGCCGATCACCATCGTGCCGATGCCCTACCAGGGTTCGTCGGCCGCTCCGCAGACCGACGTCGCCGGCGTGGTCCGCGCCGACCTGGAGCGCTCGGGCCAGTTCCGCACGCTGCCGGAAGCGCAGATCGTCGAAAAGCCGGTGCGCGGCGGCGACATCCAGTTCGCCACCTGGCGCGCGCTGAAGCAGAACTACATCGTGGTCGGCCGCGTGCTCGATGCCGGTGCCGGCGCCTACCGCGTCGAGTACGAACTGTTCGACGTGCCCAAGGGCGAGCGCCTGCTCGGCCTGGCAATGACCGCCCGTGGCAATGCCATGCGCGACGTTGCCCACCAGATGGCCGACGCCATCTACGAGAAGATCACCGGCATCCGCGGCGCCTTCTGGACCCGCATCGCCTACGTGACTGCCAGCGGCAAGGGCGACGCCATGCGCTATGCGCTGATGGTGGCCGACTCGGATGGCTACAACCCGCAGACCATCGTGCGTTCGGCCGAGCCGCTGCTGTCGCCGTCGTGGAGCCCGGATGGCAGCAAGCTGGCCTACGTCAGCTTCGAGCGTGGCAATTCGGCGATCTACATCCAGAACATCGGCACCGGTGCACGCGAGCTGGTGACCAGCTTCCGTGGCATCAACAGCGCCCCGGCATTCTCGCCGGACGGCCGCAAGCTGGCCCTGACCCTGTCGCGCTCGGGCAACCCGGAGATCTACGTGATGGACCTGGGCAGCAAGCAGCTGACCCAGCTGACCAACCACTTCGCCATCGATACCGAGCCGACCTGGGCCCCGGATGGCAGCGCCGTCTACTTCACCTCCGACCGCGGCGGCCGTCCGCAGGTCTACAAGGTCGGTGCCGGTGGCGGCAGCGCCGAGCGCGTGACCTTCCAGGGCAACTACAATGCCAAGCCCTCGGTGTCCTACGATGGCAAGAAGATCGCCGTCGCCCAGGGCTCGGGCAACAGCTACAAGATCGCGATGATGGACAGCTCGCTGGGCTCGCCCCGCTGGAGCACGCTGTCCCCGGGTTCGCTGGATGAATCTCCGAGCTTTGCGCCCAACGCAAGCATGGTGTTGTACGCCGCCCGCGAGGGTGGCCGTGGTGTGCTGTATGCCGTTTCCGCCGATGCGCGCGTGCGCCAGCGGTTGGTTCTGGCTGACGGAGATGTGCGCGAACCGGCATGGTCCCCATACCGTACCCAGCGCTAAAAGAGTGTTAATATTTTCGCTGTCTTGAACCCCTCATCGGCTTAGGAGCCACAAAGGTATCGCCATGAACAAGTCCACCCGCGTTCTGCTTGTTTCCCTGCTGTCTGTGGCCGTCCTGGCCGGTTGCTCGAAGAAGGTCAAGGAAGAAGTGCCGGCTTCGGTCGACACCGGCACCTCGACCACCACCCCGACCGGCCCGTCGACCTCCGGCCTGTACGGCCCGGGCGACCTGGACACCGACGCTTGCCTGCGCCAGCGCGTTGTCTACTTCGACCTGGACAAGGAAGACGTGAAGCCGGAATTCCAGGCCATCATGGCGTGCCACGCCAAGTACCTGCGTGACCGTCCGTCCTCGCGCATCACCCTGCAGGGCCACACCGACGAGCGCGGTTCGCGTGCGTACAACCAGGCCCTGGGTGAGCGTCGTGGCAACGGCGTCAGCTCGGCCCTGCAGGCCAACGGTGGCTCGGCTTCGCAGCTGACCGTCGTGTCCTACGGTGAAGAGCGTCCGGTCTGCACCGAGTCGAACGAGTCCTGCTGGTCGCAGAACCGTCGCGTCGAAATCGTCTACACCGCGCAGTAATCCATGCGCATCGGCATCAAACTGATGCTGGTCGTTGCGGCAGCCCTCGTGGCTGCCGCACCGGCGTACGCACAGCGACAGAGCCTGGCCGACCGTGTCGGCGCGCTCGAGCAGCAGATGTACAACAACAGTGCCAACCAGGACCTGTTGAACCAGATCAATCAGCTGCGGCAGCAGGTCACCAGCCTGCAGGCCTCGATCGAGCAGTTGCAGCACGACAATGCCCAGCTCAAGCAGTCCGCCCAGGATCAGTACCTGGATCTGGACAGCCGCCTGAACCGGTTGGAAGGGGGCAATGCCGCCCCGGCCCTGCCGCCCGTTCCGGCGAGCGCGCCGAAGGCCGCCCCGGCCCCGGCAACACCCGCAGCGGCGGCCACTTCCGAGCGGCCGCCTTCCGTCCACGGTGATGCGGGCAGCCTTGCCGCCACTGGCGACGAGCGCACCTCCTACAACGTCGCCTTCGATTCACTGAAGGCCGGCAAGTACGATGATTCGGCGCAGCTGTTCCTGAGTTTCCTGCAGCTGTACCCGAACGGCGTCTATGCGCCGAACGCGCTGTACTGGCTGGGCGAGAGCTACTACGCCACCCGCAATTTCCCGATGGCGGAGGCCCAGTTCCGTGAACTGCTCTCGCGCTATCCGACCCACGACAAGGCCGCTGGCGGCCTGCTCAAGGTTGGCCTCTCGCAATACGGCGAGGGCAAGGTCGACCAGGCCCAGCAGACGCTGGAAGCCGTCGTGGCGCAGTACCCCGGCTCGGACGCCGCGCGCACCGCGCAGGACCGCCTGCAGTCGATCCGGCTGGGCAAGCAGATCCGCTGACCTGCCTGACGGGCGTACACTGCGCACCCTGTAGAGCCGAGCCCATGCTCGGCTGCTTTCGTTTCCGGCGCCGATACACCGGTCGCCCGCCCCTGAAGAATTGCCTGCCATGACCGCCGTTACCCCGTCCAACGCCGTCGCCACGCCCAGCGACATCGTGCAATCGCCCCTGCCGCGCCTGAAGATCACCGAGATCTTCACCTCGCTGCAGGGCGAAGCCGATACCGCTGGCTGGCCGACCGTGTTCGTGCGCCTGACCGGCTGCCCGCTGCGCTGCCAGTACTGCGACACCGCCTATGCCTTCCATGGCGGCACCTGGTGGGATATCGACGATATCGTGGCCGAGGTGCTGGCCCAGGGCGTGCGCCACGTCTGCGTGACCGGCGGCGAGCCGCTGGCGCAGAAGCGCTGCCTGGTGCTGCTGCAGAAGCTCTGCGATGCCGGCATGGACGTCTCGCTGGAAACCTCCGGCGCACTGGACGTCAGCGCGGTGGACCCGCGCGTGTCGCGGGTAGTGGACATCAAGACCCCGGGTTCGGCCGAAGTGGCGCGCAACCGCTGGGAAAACCTGCCGCTGCTGACCGCGCGTGACCAGATCAAGTTCGTCATCTGCAGCCGCGAAGACTACGACTGGGCCAAGGCCCTGCTGGCCGAGCACGATCTGGTAAAGCGCTGCACCGTGTTCTTCTCGCCCAGCAAGAGCGAGATCACCGCACGGCAGTTGGCCGACTGGATCGTCGAAGACCGGCTGCCGGTGCGCTTCCAGATGCAGTTGCATAAAATCCTGTGGAACGACGAGCCCGGCCGATGAGCCGGTGCAGCGTTCCCTGATGTAGCTCCGGCGCGGGACAGCGTGCTGGCTTTCCCCTCCCAACCGGAAGATTTCCCATGAAGAAGGCAGTCGTGCTTCTCTCCGGCGGCATGGATTCAGCCGCCGTCATCGCCCTGGCCCAGGAACAGGGCTTCGCCGTGCACGCCCTGAGCGTGCGCTACGGCCAGCGCCACACCTCCGAACTGGACGCCGCCGCCCGCGTGGCCAAGGCCCAGGGCGTGGTCGCGCACAAGACCGTGGACGTGGACCTGCGCAGCATTGGCGGCTCGGCGCTGACCGACGACATCGACGTGCCCGAGGCCGGCGGTGCCGGCATCCCGGTCACCTACGTGCCGGCGCGCAACACCATCATGCTGTCGCTGGCCCTGGGCTGGGCCGAAGTGCTCGGCGCCAACGACATCTTCTGCGGCGTCAACGCAGTGGACTACTCCGGCTACCCGGACTGCCGCCCCGAGTTCGTGGCTGCGTTCGAGGCACTGGCCAACCTGGCCACCAAGTCCGGCGTGGAGGGGGCGGGCATCAAGGTGCATGCGCCGCTGCAGTTCCTCAGCAAGGGCCAGATCGTCAGCGAAGGCGTGCGCCTGGGCGTGGACTTCGGCCTGACCGTGTCCTGCTACAACGCCGACGCCAACGGCGCCGCCTGCGGCCACTGCGACGCCTGCTGCCTGCGCGCGCAGGGCTTCGCCGAAGCCGGCGTGCCCGACCCCACGCTGTACGCCTGACCGCGTCTGGCAGAGCCGGCCGCTGGCCGGCTTCACTGTAGGTGCGGACCGCGGGTTCGCACTCCTTGTCCTACCGGGCCTGCAACCATCCCGATGCCTCGATGAAGTCGGCCACCTCCTTCGGATCGGCATAGTCCAGCTCGATCATCCGCGCGATGCCGTCCTTCTCATCGGCCTGCTGGCGCATGTACTCCTGCGCGATGCGGTAGCCGGCGTAGTAGCCCAGATCGCTCACACCGAACGGATTGCGCGCACTGTTGTACAGCCAGTTGTCGAGGTTGTCCCCGTGCATCTCGGCAAGGAAGCGCGCGCGGATTTCTGCCTCGTGCGCGGGTCCATAGGTGTACAGCGGCAGTGCCGGACGACGCCCGCTGATGCGCTCCGCCACGTATTCGGCCACGCCCTCGCGCACTGTGTACTGGGCCAGGCTGCCGGTGGTCTCGCGCTGCTGGGTATGCACGTACTCGTGCAGGTTGTTCTGCGCGTTGTTCGCACCCGGACGGCTGTCGTAGAAGATCCGCAGCCGGCTGCGCATCGGCGCGGGCAGCTCGCTCACGTCCACGCGCTCATCGCCCAGCGCCATCTCCGCACCGATCAATACCTTGTCGCCCAGCGTGGTGCCGCCTGTGCGCAGCACGCCCACTGCATACGTGATGGTGGCCGGGCGCAGTGCCGGGTAAAGCGCCCGGAAGGCGGCCAGATCGCGCTCCAGCGTGGCGCTGGCCTGCTGCGCATTTGCGGTCAACGGCCGTACCGACGTCCAGAAGCGTGGCCAGGCCCACATGGCCTCGGCGTATTCGCGGGCAGTGTAGTGGCGCACCTGCATCAGCGCATGCAGGCCGGGACTGCCCGGATCGATGTAGCGCTGCTGGACCAGCGCCACCCGGCGCTCGGCATCGGGTTCGGCGCGCACCGCGTCATAGGTGGCCCAGAAGCGGGCGATGTCGTCAGTGACGACCTGGGATGGGGCGGCCAGGGCTGCGCAGGGCAGCAGGGCGGCAAGCAGGCTGACGATCAGACGCATCCATGGCTCCAGACAGGACCACGGATGGGATGCGCCAGTGGCGCCAAAGGTTTAATCCCGCTGGTAGTGCCGGCCGCTGGCCGGCAACCCGACACACCAGGGTTCCACGCGGCCGGCCAAAATAGGGTAGAATGCCCACCCCGCCGAAAGGCCGGGGCGATGCATTGGGCCGTTAGCTCAGTCGGTAGAGCAGAAGACTTTTAATCTTTTGGTCGAAGGTTCGAATCCTTCACGGCCCACCATTGCATCCGGTATCCAGATCATTCCGAAAGGCACCGCTTGGCGGTGCTTTTTTGTTGCACCTGTTCGCCGCCTTTACTGCGTCCCTGCCGCCTTCGCTTTGGCGGCCGCCACGTCGGCAGCTTGCTGTGCAGTCGTCGCTGCCGCATTCGCAGAACGTGCCGCCTGCGCCTGGACCGCCGCGAAGTCGGCCTGCCGCTGTTCACTGAATCTGCGTTCCAGCTCCATCGCTGCGGCAAAGCTCTCCGGATGCTTCGCAGCACATGCCTGCTGTATCAGTTGTACCGCAGGGTCGGACAACCCGGGTTGGATGTTGCCAAGCAGGCAATCGGCGTAGGTTGGCGAGCCGGCGGCCAGCGCGGTCATGATCACGGCATTCAGCATGTGAACCTCCTTGCAAGTCTGGATGGGGTCCGAGAAGGAACCAGGCCGAGCATGGCCCGGATCATGGCGCAGTGTTCCTGCTTCGGCGTCCGGCGGCTGGGGTCGGGCACGGCGCAAAGCGCGGAATGCGGATGACCCGGCCCGAACGGAGGCGCATGAGGCGAGTTCCGCGTCCGCCATCAATGGCGGATGTACGCACGTGTCGTGCTGGCTTTGTATGCCATTCGCTGTGCGTGCCGTCAGTGACGATTCAAAGACGACACTTTCCCAGGCGCCTGTCCCGGCAAGGCCTGGAACTATGCAGGCCTGCTGAGCCCGCGCTGTGCCATCCGCTGCGGCAACAGCAGCAACGGCCGTTCGACCACGCGATGCACCAGATAGCCGACCACGCAGCATGCCAGCAGGGTCGCAGCAACGAAGAGGCCGTGATTCCACCAGGCCCCTGTGGGCAGCAGCATCGACCATAGGCGGCCGGCGACCGAGATCACGAAGATATGGGACAGATACAGGGCATAGGACGTATCGCCCAACAGGATCAGGCTGTTCGGTGGCGCTCGCCGTGCACGCGCTTCGATCAGCACTGCCCCGGCGACAAGGAGCGCGCTGGCCGTGCCAAACAGCATGACCCGGGTCCACACCGGCATGATCGACGGGCCTTCGGTGGGCAGAAGACTGGCTGCGGCCACCGCGAGTGCTCCCCCGCCAAGTGCCAAGGGCCAGCCAAGGCTGCGCGGAAGGTAGCGCCAGTGCAGGCCCAGCAGCGCACCCGCAATGAATTCGAAGGTGAGCGAATTGATGACCAGCACATGGGCTGGCGAAGTGGCCGCCGGTGCAAACAGATGGGCGGCGCCGATCAGAGCGGCCCACCCGAGCAGGAACGTGGTCAGGGCTCGAGCCGGGACAAAGGCGATCGCCACGGCGAACATCAGATAGAAGTAGGCCTCGTGCACCAGAGTCCACCCTACCGTCAACACTGGAAGTTGCTGGTGCGGAATCAACAGATAGGAGGCCAGTATGCTCTGGTCGTGGTAAGACGAGTTCACCATCGTCGGGACCAGGGCCATCAACACCACCACCAAGGTAGTGAATATCCAGTACGGCGGCAGCACCCGCCACGCACGCCGGGCCAGGAAGGTGCCGGCGGCGGCAATTCCTCCCTCGCGACCGGCGGTGAGGGTGGTCATGACGAAGCCGGACAACACGAAGAACAGATCCACGCCGGCGTCCGCGTAGCGCCCGATCCCGTCGAGGATCGCCTCACCAGGCAGATATTTGATCTCGACACCCCGAAGATGGAACACGACCACGGCCAGCGCTGCGACGCCGCGTAGAACTTGCAGCGACAGAAAGCGGTGTGGACTGGCGTGCTGACTCATCTTTTCTCCCTTGCTGCCGCGCATTGTACTGACCCGGTCCCGTCCTGGGGCGGCACCGGACCGGCCAGTGCGTCGGGTTGGCTTGCACGACTGTGTGCGACGCCTGGCCGACCCGCAGAACCGGAGGTTCGGGCCACGCGCTGATGGCGTGCAGCGCGGCGCAGCCCCCCTGCGAACAAGGGAGGCCGCAGCTGAGAAGGTACTACCTTCGCTTGAGAACAATCGCTGCGATGACGGCGGCGATGCCGACCGGGATGAGAACGACGGCCAGAAGAATGATCCAGTGCCAAATGCTGAAACCTCCCATATCCGAACCCCTTGCAGGAAACGATGCAGGGTAGCACCCGGATGCCAGCCATTCTTTGAGGGACTTCAAGCATCGCGCAGTGCCGTTGTACACGTGCAGGCATGCGGAGTCGCCAATGCCCTGGCCTTGACGCTATGCTCGGCGTCTTTCCCAGGAAGGGGCCCGTCATGCGCCTGATCGTGCTGTCACTGTTGTTGTCGGTTGTCTCCACAGCACCTCTGAAGGCGGCAGAACCCGCGCCATCCGCACAGGCTGCCGCAACCCCACTGGTGATCGGCGAAACCTTCACCATCGAGTCGAAGGCGCTGGGCGAAACCCGCCGCATCAATGTCTACCGTCCGCAGCCGTGGGGCCTGGACCCGAAGGCGCCGTTGCCGGTGCTGTACATGCCCGACGGCGGCGTCGGTGAGGATTTCCTGCATGTGGCCGGGCTGGTGCAGGTGCTGACCGGCAACGGCAGCATGCGCCCGTTCCTGCTGGTCGGCATCGAGAACACCGAGCGCCGCCGCGACATGACCGGCCCCAGCAGGGACCCGCAGGACCAGAAGATCGCGCCACGCATTGGTGGCTCGGCGGCCTACCGCACGTTCCTGCGCGATGAACTGATGCCGCAGGTGCGCCAGCGCTACCCGACTACCGACGAACGCGCGTTGATCGGCGAGTCGCTGGCCGGACTGTTCGTGGTCGAAACGCTGCTGCAGGAACCGACACTGTTCAACAGCTACATCGCGCTGGACCCCAGCCTGTGGTGGAACCGTGGTGCAATGCTGGCCGGGGCGGCCAAGCAGCTGCCGGCGGTGACGCGTGCGCAGCCGCGCGTATTCCTGGCCAGCAGCGGGCAGCCGGAGCTGGCCGCATCCACTGCACGACTGGCCGAGATCCTGCAGCAGGCTTCGCCGTCGCCGCTGGTGAAGTACCTGCCGTTGCCGGAAGAAACCCACGCTACGATCTATCATCCGGCCGCATTGCAGGCGCTGCGCACACTGTTCCCGGCGCCGCCGGCCTCGCCCTGACCGCGCGTGGCGAGGCGCCGCGCGACGTGTGAGTATGCGGTGGCGACGCCACTCGGGTGCGTCGCCCGCAACGGGAGAGTGTGGATGCAGCGTGTGCGTGGATGGAGTGTGGCGGCCTGCCTGGCCGTGAGTGGCTGTGCGATGTCGGTGGCGCCGCCCGCAATGCAGAATGAAGCGAAGGACAGTGCGCCGACTGCCACGCCAGGTGTGGTGCTGCCGGAGACCGAAGCGCTGCGCGTGCATGACCCGGCGGGGCGCGATTACCCGATCTGGGTCGCACTGCCGGCCGACTATGCGGCGCATCCGGAAAAGCACTACCCGGTGCTGTACGTGACCGATGCGCTGTACAGCTTCCCGCTGGTACGCAGCGTGCGCAACCTGGTCGGGCAGAAGGGCGTCAACATCGAGGATTTTATCCTGGTCGGGCTGCCGCCGCAGGAGGGCCTGACCTCCAAGCAGAGCCGCTCACGCGACTACACGCCCAGCACCCCGGCGCGTACGGTCGATGGCTACTACAGCGACGACGTCGCCTACGGCGGGGCCGCGCACTACCGCGATTTCCTGGCAGCGCAGGTGCTGCCAGTGGTCGATGCGCGCTACCGCACCGATCCCACCCGCCGCATGTTCGCCGGCCACTCCTATGGCGCGCTGTTCGGCGCCTATGTGTTGACCACCCAGCCGGACTTGTTCAGCACCTACATCCTGTCCAGTCCGTCGCTGTGGTTCGACCAGCTGCTGCTGCCACGCATGCAGGACGCCGCCGTCGTCCCGGCGCAGCCCACGCGCGTGCTGTTGTCGGTGGGCAGCTATGAAACGGACAAGCCCGGGCCGCGCTATTCAACCGGCAACGACATGCTGCGCCAGACCGCCGACTTCACCGCCCAGCTTCAGCGCAGCGGCCGCAAGCTGAAGGTGGACAACGTGGTGATCGACGGTGAGGACCACCTGACCGTCTACCCGCGGGCGATCACCCGTGCGCTGCTGGAAGTGATGCCGGGCGAGGGGCCGTATACCGGCGGTTGATGGCCGGTGGCATCCACGCATGGCATGGATACCGGGGTGTGGTGTGGATGAATGCCTTAGGCGGCCTGTGCATCCGGTCCGGTCAATACGCCCACATCGGCGTGCCGGAAGCAGAGCCGGATCGCATCGAGCAGTTCGCTCATGTTGTAGGGCTTGGGCAGGAAATGAATGCCGTCGCGCAACTGGGGCAGCACCGCGTGCTGGTCCATGCCCGACGTCACCAGGATCGGCAGCTGGGGGTGGAGGTTGCGGACCCGGTTGGCGGCCTCGATGCCGCTGATCGGGCCCAGGTTGACATCGGTGAACAGCAGGTCGAAACGTTCGCCGGCTGCCAGCAGGCCCAGTGCCGCTTCGGCAGAGCTCACGCCCACCACATGGCACGCCTGGCTTTCCAGCGCCAAGCGGCTCAGTTCACGGGTTTCTTCTGCGTCCTCGATCAACAGGACGCGGGGCTCAACGTGGCGCTTGGACAGCAACATGACGCGGCAACTCCGGACAACAGGGGGAGCGAAAGGCGCGCAAGTATGCGCAAGCCGGGGGTGATACCGGCGTGCACGGCAAGCTAAGTGGGCGTTACAGGTGCGTCTGGCGCCGGCGGCGCACCTGCCAGGCCAGGACCGCGACCGCCAGCAGGGCGGTGCCGATGCGCAGGCCGGTGGCCTGCCAGCCCAGTGCGACGGCGTCGTCGAGGCTGAACACATTCCAGGCAAGGTTCATCGAAACGTGCAGGACCAGGCCGCACCACAGGGTGTCGCCGTCGAGGTGGTCGAGCCAGGCGAAGATGAAGCCACCGAGGGCGATCACCGCACCGACGAACAGTGCGGTGCCGCCACCATCAAGCCCGCCGAATCCGAGCCAGTGCACCATGCCGAACAACAGCGCCTGCGGCAGCGCGAGCCATGGCCAGGGGGCGCGCACGATCTTCACCAGCAGCACGACGCCGAGGCCGCGGAACAGCACTTCCTCAGCCAGTGGGAACAGGACCGCCAGCATCGTGGCGTCCAACGCGGTCAGCGCGGTGTTCGGCGTGCCGAGCAGCGCCAGTCCCAGCCAGCAGGTCAGGCTGGCCAGCAGCACCCACAACGGTCCGCCCCAGCCGTTTCCGCGCAGCCCGAGGCTGGCCAGCAGGCCCATGCCGCGGGGGCGCAGTAGCAGGGCCAACAGCACTGCCATCAGCACCGCCAGTGCGTTGTCGAGCAGGCTGCCGCCATAGGGGATCGGCAGCGCCGGGATCGGTGTGCCGATGGCCGCGGCGATATCGCGCAGGTTCAGGCCCAGGCCGACGCCGAGCAGGACCAGCAGCACGCGTACGGCGGCGGGCTGGCGGGACAGCACAGTCATGCACGCACCTCCGGCGGAACGAGACCGCAGTGTGCTGCGCGGCAGGTGGGCTGGCACGCGCCGGAAGTCCTTGTGCCATCGGTCATGTGTTGCCGCAGAGTCATCGCCGCGCAGGTAGAGTCGTTACCACACCGACAGGAGCGACGCCGATGCTGTGCCCCGTGTGCAAGACCCAGACCCTGCAGATGGCCGAACGCCATGGCATCGAGATTGACTACTGCCCGAGCTGCCGGGGGGTATGGCTGGATCGTGGCGAGCTGGACAAGATCATCGAGCGTGCGGGTGCGGTTGCTGCAGTACCTCCGCCAGCGCCCGTGCAGGCTCCGCCGGCGTCCGCGCCGCCACCGGTAATGCACCGTGATACCCGCCATCTCGGCCAGCGCTACGAGGACAACCGGGGCCAGGGCTACCGCAAAAAGAAGAAGGACAGCTTCCTGTCGGAGCTGTTCGATTTCTAGCTTGCAGCGTCGAGCCATGCTCGACTGGATGTTGCCGCCGATGGTCGAGCGTGGCTCGACTCTACAGAGACGCGATCATGGCCGCCGCAGGATGAACTCGCGGTCGTGCGTGTCACCGACGATGAAGTCGTACTCGCCGACCTTGCTGCAGCCGTATCGCGCGTAGAAGCGCTGCGCGCCGAAGTTTTCTTCCCATACGCCCACCCACAGGGTGCGGCGGTGCGGCTGATCCAGCCAGGCCATGAACGCGTCCATCAGGCGTGCACCATGGCCGCCGTTCTGGTGTGCGGCCAGGATGTAGAACCGCTTCAGTTCGATGTCGCCCTCGCATGCATCGGCATGGGGCAGGGTGTTGGCGCCGGCAGCCAGATAGCCGACCACGGCGTCACCGTCCATCAGCAGCCAGATCGCGCTGCGTGGGTCGGACAGTTCGGTGCGCTGCGGTTCGCTGCTGTAGTGCGTCTGCAGGAAATCATGCAGCTCCTGCGGCGGATAGGAATCGCCCCAGGTTTCGTTGTAGGTGGCGATCGCGATGGCCGACAGGGCGTCGACATCGGCCAGGGTGGCGCGGCGGATCTGCAATGACATGGGGGTGCCTGCAATGGAGCGTGGCGCAGTGTAGCCGGCCCCGGCGGCTGCCGGGGCTGGCCACTGCCTGCGAACCGCTGCTCAGAACCACATGCGCACGCCGGCGACCCAGCGCGTGTCGCGCGCGTGGTCCCCGGCATAGTCGGCGGTGTCGCCAAACGTGCGTTCGTGGCTGATGCCGATGTACGGCGCAAAGCGGCGGCTGAACTCATAGCGCAGGCGCAGCCCGGCTTCGACCTTGTTCAGGCCACGACCAATGCCGTACTCCGGTTCATCCTTGGCCGCCACGGTGGCTTCCAGCAGCGGCTGCAGGATCAGGCGGTTGGTCAGCAGCACGTCGTACTCGACCTCGGCCTTGGCCAGCACTTGGCCACCGGAACCCATGTACAGCGTGGCCGAGCTCTCGAACTTGTACGGCGCCAGGCCCTGGATGCCGAGCGCTGCCCAGGTGCGTGAGTCGGCCGGCCGGAAGTCCTGGCGCACGCCGACCAGCACGTCCCACCACGGCGACACACTGCGGCCATACAGGGCTTCAACCGCCGATGACTCGGTGCGGCCTTTGCTGCGTTCGCCGTCGGTGCGCAGCCACAGGCGGTTGATGTTGCCACCGACCCACCCGGTGGCCTCCCAGGCCTGGCCCGTGCTGTCCTTGCCGTCCCAGTGTTCGAGGCGGTCGATCAGCAGCAGGCTGTTGATCTCCGGCGCGTGCTCCATCGCGCCATGGGCGATCGGCGGGAAGGCCGCAGCGCGGTCAGCATCGGTGGGCACCGGGATGGGTTCGCGCGGTTCGGTGGATGCGGGCGAGGCGGGCGAGGCGTGACCCATTGCTGCGTGGTCCATCATGGAGTGATCCATCGTCGAATGGTCCATCTTCGAATGGTCCATCTTCGAATGATCCATCGTCGAATGGTCCATTTTCGAATGATCGACCGGATCGACCTGTTCGGCCGGCGTTCCCGCGGTCTTCGCCGGTGGCTCCATCGCGCCCATGTCATGCCCGGCATGCGATTGCGCGAACGCCGGCAACGCGGCAGCCAGGCCCAGGGCCAGCAGGCTGGGGGGAAGCAGTGAGCGGCTCATTCTTCGATCCTCACTTCGCGCATCATGCCCGCTTCCATGTGGTAGAGCAGATGGCAGTGGTACGCCCAGCGGCCGAGCGCATCGGCGCGCACGCGATAGCTGCGGCGGGTGCCCGGCGGCATGTCGATGGTGTGCTTGCGCACCTGGAATTCCTCCTGCGCGTTCTCCAGATCGCTCCACACGCCGTGCAGGTGGATCGGGTGCTGCATCATGGTGTCGTTGACCAGCACGATGCGCATGCGCTCGCCGTAGTTCAGTCGCAGTGGTTCGGCGCTGGCGAACGGGATGCCGTCGAACGACCAGGAGAATTTCTCCATGTGCCCGGTCAGGTGCAGCTCGATCTCGCGGCCCGGCTCGCGGCCATCCGGATCCTCGAACAGGCTGCGCATCGCGCCGTAGGTCAGCACCTTGCGGCCGTTGTCGCGCAGGCCGATGCCAGGGTCGTCCAGCTTTGGTTCGGTCGCCGAGCTCTGCATGTCCACCAGCGGGTTGTTGCGCTCGCTGGGCGGGTGCTTTGGCGCCTTGCTGGCGGCATCGCCGCCGCCATGCGCACCGTGGCCCATGCTGGCGCCGCAGCCGCCTTCCATGCCCTTCATCGCGGTCATGTCGTGCCCGCCATGACCGCCACCGCCCATGTCATGCCCCATGTCGCTCATGGTCAGCAACGGGCGCGGGTCGCGTGCGGGGATCGGCGCCTGCAGGCCATGGCGTACCGCCAGCGTGCCGGCGGCGAAGCCGGTGCGGCCCATGTCCTGGCAGAAGATGGTAAACGCGTCCTGGCCGGTGGGCTCGACCAGCACATCGTAGGTTTCGGCGGGAGCGATGCGGAACTCATCGATGCTGACCGGATGGATGTACTGGCCATCGGCGGCGACCACGGTCATCTTCAGGCCGGGAATGCGCACATCGAAGTAGGTCATCGAGGCGCCATTGATGAAGCGCAGCAGTACCTTTTCCCCGCTGCGGAACAGCCCGGTCCAGTTGCCGACGGGCGCCGTACCGTTCATCAGGTAGGTGTAGGTGTGCGCGTTGATGTCGGAGATGTCGGTGGGCGTCATCCGCATCCGGCCCCACATGCCGCGGTCGGAGAGCGCGGCCGACCAGCCGTCACGCTTCGCATCGCGCAGGAAGTCGGGCAGGGTGCGCTTGTAGTAGTTGTCGTGCTCGGCGAGCTTCTTCATGCGCCGGAACAACGCACCCGGGTCCATGTCGGTCCAGTCGGACAGCAGGATCACGTGCTCGCGGTCGTGGTGGTACGGCGCTGGCTCGGCCGGATCGATGATCAGTGCACCGTACAGGCCGGCCTGCTCCTGGAACATCGAATGGCTGTGGTACCAGTAGGTGCCCGACTGCTTAAGCTGGAAGTGGTAGTGGTAGGTCTCGCCGGGGCCGATGCCGTTGAAGCTCAGGCCGGGCACGCCGTCCATGTTGGCCGGCAGCAGGATGCCGTGCCAGTGGATCGAGGTCGGGTGGCGCTCCAGCGTGTTGCGCACGAACAGGTCCACGGTCTGGCCTTCGCGCCAGCGCAGGATCGGTGCCGGCAGCGATCCGTTGACGGTGATCGCCGGACGGGTGCGCCCGGTGAAGTTGGCCAGCGATTCGCCGATGGCCAGTTCGATGCGGGTGTCGCTGAGGACAGCGGGGGCGCCGGCCAGGCGAGGCGTGGCGCGGGCGGCGGCAAGCGCGCGCTGCGGCACGCCGACGGCGGCGATGCCAGCGACCACGCCGCCAGCAGCCAGGCCTTGCACGAACAGGCGGCGCGACGGCATGGGCACAGCGCCCGGACCGGGGGGAATGCGGGTATTCATGGTGGTGACTCCAGACACGTAAAGACGCCGGCAGGCGGCCGGCTGCGGTGCGCAGGGCGCACGATGCGTGTGGAATCAGCCGATGGGAGGGCGCGAGATCGGCGGCAGCGGCGGCGCCGGACGCTCGCTGGCCGGGATCGGCTGCGGGGCCAGCGACAACGCGGGGCCGGCCATGAACGGCAACGGCTGCACGACCAGCAGCGGGTGCTGGGCGCAGCTGCGCACGCAGTCCTTGATCTGGCAGTGGGCGTCGTGGGCGGGGGCCTTGGCCTGCGGGGCCGGGGCGGCCTGCATGCCGGCGTGGTGATGGCAGTCGGCCCCGCTGTCCACCGCAGCGGCGGCCATGGCGTGCGCCATCCGCCCCATGTCCTCGTGGCCACCGGCCATGGCCGCGTTCAGCCCGTTGAGCAACAGGCTGAGCATGAGCACGACACGCAGCAGGGTCGAGGCAAGGGACATGGCGTCAATTTAGCCGCAAGCGGGCGCGGATGCACTTGTTGCTGAATGTCGTGTTCAAGATTGGACCTGCACCAATGTAGCGCCACGCCCGCGCTAGGCGGCTTCTGCGGCAACGGCAGCCGAGCGTGGGCTCGGCTCTGCAGGGCGCCCGGCGTTACCCTTCCTCGCGCACGATCTCGACCAGGCGCGGGCCGTAACGGCTCAGCTTGGTGCCGCCGATGCCGCCGACCCGGGCCAGCGCATCCAGGCTGGTCGGGCGCTGCTCGGCGATGTTGCGCAGGGTGCTGTCGTGGAAGATCACGAAGGCCGGCACGTTCTGTTCGCGTGCCAGTTCGGCGCGCAGGCCGCGCAGCGCGTTGAACAGGGCCAGGTCCTGCGGCAGCACCGACAAGCCGGTGCGCTGCGCACTGCGCTCGCGACCGCTGCTGCTGCTGGCCGGGTCGCGGCGCATGCTGATCTGGCGCCGGCCGGTCAGCACGTCGCGGCTGGCGTCGGTCAGGCGCAGGCCACCGTGGCCCTCGCTGTCCACTTCCAGCAGGCTGGCCGCCACCAGCTGGCGGAACACGCTGCGCCAGGTGCGTGCATCCAGGTCGCGGCCGATGCCATAGGTGCTGAGCTTGTCGTGGCCCTGCTGCTTCACCTTCTCGTTCTCGCTGCCACGCAGGATGTCGATCAGGTGGCCGACGCCGAAGCGCTGGCCACTGCGGTAGACGCAGCTCAGCGCCTTCTGCGCCGGGATGGTCGCATCCCACGAAGCTGGCGGGGTCAGGCAGTTGTCGCAGTTGCCGCAGGGCTGGGGATAGGTCTCACCGAAGCCGGCCAGCAGCACCTGGCGACGGCACTGCATCGATTCGCAGTAGCCCAGCAGGTGGTCGAGCTTGGCCCGCTCCAGCTGCTTGCGTTCTTCACCGGCCTCGGATTGCTCGATCATCTGCTTGAGCAGCACCACATCGCCCAGGCCGTAGCACAGCCAGGCCTCGGCCGCCTCGCCATCGCGACCGGCGCGGCCGGTTTCCTGGTAGTAGCCTTCCATCGACTTGGGCAGGTCGGTATGCGCAACGAAGCGCACGTCCGGCTTGTCGATGCCCATGCCGAAGGCGATGGTGGCGCACATCACGATGCCGTCCTCGCGCAGGAAGCGGCGCTGGTTGTTGGCGCGCACCTCCGGCGGCAGTCCGGCGTGGTAGGGCAGGGCGTTGAAGCCCTGGCCGCAGAGGAATTCGGCGGTCTCCTCGACCTTGCGCCGCGACATGCAGTAGACGATGCCGGCCTCGCCACGATGGCCATGCAGGAAATCAGTCAGCTGCTTGCGGGCATTGTCCTTCTGCACCACGGTGTAGCGGATGTTGGGGCGGTCGAAGGAACTGACGAAGTGGCGCGCTTCCTGCAGGTCGAGGCGCTCGGCGATCTCGCGCTGGGTCGGCGGATCGGCCGTGGCGGTCAGCGCGATCCGCGGGATCTGCGGCCAACGCTCGTGCAGCACGGTCAGCTGGCGATATTCGGGGCGGAAGTCATGGCCCCACTGCGACACGCAGTGCGCTTCGTCGATGGCGAACAGGGCGATGCGGCTGCGCGACAGCAGCGACAGGAAGCGGCCGGTCAGCAGCCGCTCGGGGGCGACATAGAGCATGTCCAGCTCGCCGGCAAGCAGTTCGCGCTCGACGCGGCCGGCGGTCTCGGCATCCAGGGTTGAATTCAGGTACTCGGCACGCACGCCCAGCTGGCGCAGGGCTTCGACCTGGTCCTGCATCAGCGCGATCAGCGGCGAGATGACGATGCCGCAACCGTCACGCAGCAGGGCCGGCACCTGGTAGCACAGCGACTTGCCGCCGCCGGTGGGCATCAGCACCAGGGCATCGTGACCGGCAGCGACGTGCTCCACGATGTCCTGCTGGGGACCACGGAAATCGTCGTAACCAAATACGCGTTGGAGCAGGTCGTGCGCGGGACGGGAAGGCATCCGGCTAGTTTACCCCGGCGGGGGAGTCGACAGGGCTGCGCCCTGGGAACGCGCCATCGCATGCGCGCTGCCGCTCCCACGGTTCGCTGCGCGAAACGCGGGCCCCACTTACCAGCTCCCAGACCCCCGCCGCTTCGCGTCCGCCCCCTGACTCAGGGGGCTCTCCCCCAGACCTGGCCCGGTGGCGGGTAGATCCACGCCATGCGTGGATGAAATCTGTCAGATATCGACAAACAAAATGGGGTCGGATCCGTTTTCCGTCGGAAAACGGATCCGACCCCAATGGCTTTGCCGGCAGATCGCGGAAATCTGTCGAAGGCGGGGTGGGTCCGGTGGCAGGGGTGTCCGCGGCATGGATGCCGCGGCCAAGCCCCCAAGGACGGGTTTACGGCGTCCCCTGCCACCGGGCCCACCCCGCCTACCCTCAGGAAACCCGCTTCTGCTGTTGCTGTTGCCGGCCAGCGGCCGGCACTACCGCGGGTGCAGGGCGCAGCCCTGCCGAGCCCCCCAAACTCTTACTGCAGCAGCGAGCGCAGCATCCAGGCATACTTCTCGTGGGTCTGCAGCCGCTGGGTCATCAGATCCTCGGTCGGGGCGTCGTCACCCTTGGCCGCCACCTCCAGCACTTCACGTGCCGTACGGCAGACCGCTTCGTTGGCGACCACCAACTGGCGTACCATTTCCCGCCAGTCCGCGCTGTCGGTCAGGCCCGGTTCCTCGGCGATCGAGGTCAGCGCAGCGAATTCCCGGTAGGAGCCCGGGGCATTGAAGCCCAGCGCGCGGATGCGCTCGGCCACATCGTCCAGTGCCGCCCACTGCTCGGTGTACTGCGTCTCGAACATGGTGTGCAGCGAGTTGAACATCGACCCGGTCACATTCCAGTGGAAGTTGTGCGTCTTCAGGTAGAGCGTGAACGCGTCAGCCTGGAAGCGCGACAGACCGTCGGCGATCTTCTTGCGGTCGCCCTGGGTGATCCCGATATCGATGTTCGGCGCCGACGGTGCCGCCGCTGCAAGCTTCTGCTTGCCGGTCTTGGCCTTGGTCGTGCTCTTGGTCTTCGCCATGGGGTTCCTCCTTGTGGAATCGTTGGCCTTCACAATAAACCGGTCGTGATGACTGGTCGCTTTCAAAGTTTTGAACGAACCGATTGATGAACTCTATCGATAAAAATCCGTCGCCCCGCCTGCGCCAACAGCGTGCCGCCATCGACGGTGCCATGAGCCGCGACCGGGGCCGTTTGCTGGGGATGCTCTCGCGTTGCCAGGCCAAGCCACAGGATGCGGCGCTGGCCGCCACCTTCGAGCAGGCCTTGCAGGCGTCGGTGCAGCGCCGGCAGGTGCGGGCGCAGCAGCAGCCGTCCATCACTCTGGACCCGCAGCTGCCGATTGCGCGTGAAGCCGATGCCATCGTCGGGCTGATCCGCGACCACCAGGTCGTGGTGATCGCCGGTGAAACCGGCTCGGGCAAGACCACCCAGCTGCCGAAACTGTGCCTGGCCGCAGGCCGTGGCCAGGCCGGCATGATCGGCTGCACCCAGCCGCGACGGATTGCCGCACGTGCGGTGGCCAGCCGCGTGGCGCAGGAACTGCAGAGCGAACTGGGCCAGCTGGTCGGCTACCAGGTGCGCTTCAACGACAAGGTCAGCGAAGACAGCCGCATCAAGTTCATGACCGACGGCATCCTGCTGGCGGAGATCGCCAGCGACCGCTGGCTGTCGAACTACGACACGATCATCGTCGACGAGGCGCACGAACGCAGCCTCAACATCGACTTCCTGCTGGGCTACCTGAAGCAGCTGCTGCGCAAGCGCCCGGACCTGAAACTGATCGTCACCTCGGCCACCATCGATACCGAACGCTTCGCCCAGCATTTCGACAATGCGCCGGTGATCAGCGTGGAAGGCCGTACCTACCCGGTGGAAGTGCGCTACCGCGCGCTGGAGGGCGAGGGCGAAGACCAGGGCGAACGCACCGTCAACGACGCCATCGTGTCGGCCATCGACGAGATCACCCGCCTGGACGCGCGCGGCGACGTACTGATCTTCCTGCCCGGCGAGCGCGAGATCCGCGACGCGCACCAGTCGCTGGAACGGCGCAAGTACCGCAATACCGAGGTGCTGCCGCTGTACGCGCGCCTGTCCAACCAGGACCAGGACCGGGTGTTCAATCCCGGGCCGAACCGGCGCATCGTGCTGGCCACCAACGTGGCGGAAACCTCGCTGACAGTGCCGCGCATCCGTTACGTGGTCGATCCGGGCTTTGCCCGCGTCAAGCGCTACAGCCCGCGCAACAAGCTGGATCGCCTGCACATCGAACCGATCTCGCAGGCCAGCGCCAACCAGCGCAAGGGCCGCTGCGGTCGTATCGCCGAGGGCATCTGCTACCGCCTGTACGCCGAAGCCGATTTCCAGGCGCGGCCGGAGTTCACCGATCCGGAAATCCGCCGCTCCAGCCTGGCCGGGGTGATCCTGCGCATGCTGCAGCTCGGCCTGGGCCGCATCGAGGACTTCCCGTTCCTGGAAGCGCCGGACGAGCGCGCGGTAGCCGATGGCTGGCAGCAGCTGACCGAACTGGGCGCGATCGACGCCGAGCGACGCATGACCACCATCGGCAAGCAGATGGCACGCCTGCCGGTGGACGTGAAGCTGGCGCGCATGCTGGTCGCCGCGCAGGCCGCCGGCTGCCTGCGGCCGATGCTGGTGATCGCCTCGTTCCTGGGCATCCAGGACCCGCGCGAACGTCCGCCCGAAGCACGCGGCGCGGCCGACAGCGCGCATGCGCAGTTCGCCGATGGCCGTTCCGAGTTCGTTGGCGTGCTGCGCCTGTGGGATGCCTATCGGCAGGCCCATGAAGACCTGACCCAGTCCAAGCTGCGCGACTGGTGCGGCCGTCATTTCCTCGGCTTCCTGCGCATGCGCGAGTGGCGCGAGCTGCATCGCCAGTTGCGCCTGCTGTGCGAGGAACTGGGCTGGAAGGAAGAGGCCAGCGAGGCGTCGATGGCGCCGCTGCTGGCCGGCAGCAGTGCACCGGCCCCGGCGCGCGATGACGCGGCGGCGGTGAAGGCGACCCGTGGCCAGCTGCACCGCGCCGCACGCCTGGCCCGCGAAGGCAAGGCCGAGGCCGCACCGGCCCCGGTGGCCGTGCGTGCGCAGAAGGAGCAGGCACCGGCGGGAGGGGGTTTCAGCGAACGTGTGCGTGCCGCTGCCTACCAGACCCTGCACCGCGCGCTGGTGGCGGGCCTGCCGACGCAGATCGGCCACCGCACCGAGAAGGGCGATTTCCAGGCGCCGCGCCAGCGTCGCTTCCTGCCGTTCCCGGGTTCGGCGCTGTCCAAGCGGCCGCCGCCGTGGCTGCTGGTGGCCAACCTGCTGGATACGCAGAAGGTGTGGGGCATGACCCTGGCCGCGATCGAGCCGGACTGGGTGATTGCAGAGCTGCCACACCTGCTGCTGCGCAAGCACTTCGACCCGCACTGGTCGCGCGCGCAGGGCCAGGTGCTGGCGTCCGAGCAGATCAGCCTGTTCGGCCTGGTGCTGGCGCCGAAAAAACCGGTGCACTACGGCCGCATCGCACCGGGCGAAGCGCATGACATCTTCGTGCGCCAGGCGCTGGTCACCGGCGAGATCAATACCCGCGCCAGTTTCGTGGCCGACAACCAGAAAGTGCTGGAGATCGCCCGCGAGGAAGAGGCCAAGCTGCGCCGCGCCGGCATCGTTGCCGACGAGGACTGGCAGGCGCGCTGGTACCTGGACCGGGTACCCGCGCAGATCCATTCGGCCGCCGGCCTGGATGCCTGGTGGAAGGGGCTGGCGCCGGAACAGCGCAAGTCCCTGCACTGGTCGCTGGTTGATCTGTTGCCAGGCGAGGGCAGCGAACAGGAGCGCTATCCGAAGTACCTGGCGCTGGGCCAGGCGCGGCTGCCGCTGCATTACCGCTTCGAGCCGGGCGCCGACGATGATGGCGTGACCCTGGACGTACCGCTGCACCTGCTCAACGCGCTGGACCCGGTGCAGCTGGGTTGGCTGGCACCGGGCTTCGTCGCCGACAAGGCCTCGGCACTCATCCGCAGCCTGCCCAAGGCGCTGCGCCGCAACTACGTGCCGGCGCCGGATTTTGGCCGCGCGTTCTACGAAGCGTTTCCGCAGCCCAGCGCGGATGCCATCACCGGTGAGCTGGCGCGCTTCCTGTCACGCGCCACTGGTGCCACGGTGACTGCGCTCGATTTCGAGCCTGGTGCGATCGAGCCGCACCTGCACATGAACCTGCGCCTGCGCGACGAGCAGGGCAAGGTGCTGGCAACCTCGCGGGATCTGGATGCGTTGCGCGCGAAATTCGGTGGCCGTGCCGGCGATGCCTTCGCTGCACGCGCTGGGCGCGAGATGGCAGCCGATGGCCTGCGTACGTTCCCGGCCACGCCGATCCCGCTGCAGGTGCCTGGCGAAGCCGGCGTGCCGGCCTATCCGGCGCTGCTCGACGAAGGCGACAGCGTGGCGCTGCGCATCTTCGCCGACCGCCAGCAGGCGCAGGAAGCGCACCCGTTGGGTGTGCGCCGGTTGCTCGAGATTGCCCTGGCCGACAAGGTGAAGCAGGCCCGCAAGCAGTTGCCGGTCGGTGCCAAGACCGGTCTTCTCTACGCGGCGATCGAATCGCAGGAGCGGCTGCGCGGCGACCTGGTCGATGCGGCGATGAATGCAGTGCTGGCCGAGGGCCTGGAGGAAATCCGCGATGCGACGGCGTTCGAGCAGCGTCGCGAACACGCTGCCAAGGCCCTGTTTGGCGAGGCGATGTCGCGGCTGAAGCTGGCCGAGACCATCCTGGCGTTGGTGGCCGAACTGAAGCCGATGCTGGAGGCGCCGCTGATGGGCTGGGCGCGCGGCAACCTGGACGACATGGAAGCGCAGCTGGCCGGGCTGATCCACCCCGGCTTCCTGCGCGACACGCCGGCCGACGCGCTGGCACAGTACCCACGCTACCTGAAGGCGATGATCCTGCGCACCGAACGCGCCAAACGCGATCCGCCGCGTGACCAGGCGCGCATGCTGGAACTGCATCCGTTTCTGGAAGCGCTGGAGGCGGGCGAGCAGCAGGGCCTGCGTGATCGCCCGCAATGGCAGGCGCTGCGCTGGGATCTGGAAGAGCTGCGGGTGTCGCTGTTCGCGCAGGAGTTGGGCGCGCGCACCGGCATCTCGGCGAAGAAGCTGGCGCAGCGGGTGGCCGCGCTGCGCCAGGCCTGATCGGGCCCCAGGGTCGCCCCATCCGGCGACCCTGGCGGCCAGGCATGAATCCGGCGCGGCCGGAATGCCCGGGCGCTATTTGGTGCGTCGTACCTTCGGCTGCACGTTCACGCCGTCCACCTTCATGTACCAGGCGCCCATCACGCCCGGGCGCATGCTGACCTTCGGGGCATCCTTGCGGCCGCCGGAGTACTGCGTGGCATCGATCTGCTCCCATTCCTGGCCGTTCTGCAACACGTAGCGGTGGCCCTGGCCGAAGCCACGGAACTCGCCCTGCAGGTTGCTTTCGATCGGCTCGCTGCTGCCGAAGTCGAGGAAGCCGCGGTTCTTCTTGATCACTTCCTGGCGGCCTTCTTCGCGCGCGGCGGCGACGGCCTGGGTGGTGGCCGCCTCGACCTTGCCCTGCAGCCAGCGGTTGAGCGTGGCCAGTTCACCGGCACTGAGCTTGTCCAGGCCGGCGGCCTTGAACTCGGCGGGCGACATCTGCTGCTGCAGATCGCCCTCCACCACGCGCTGGGCCAGCGCAGGCGCGGACAGGGACAGCAGCACGGCGGCACAGGCCAGCAGCCGTGGACGGACGCGCGGGGCAATCGAAGGCATGGCGGGTCTCTCCTGGGTATGTTCGCGAGTGTAGCGGCATGTCCTCATGCCGGGTGGTGGTGGCCGCAGTGATTGTCCCTGAACGGTACCGGCGCTAGTGTAGGGCCCTCTGTCTTGCCTGCTCGATGCTGTGAACCGCGCTTCCGTCCCCGGCCTGGATGCCTTGTTGAACCGTCCTTCGGCAGCGGTGCTGCCTGCTCCGCTGCGCCAGGCCCTGCGCGAGCACTGGGAAGCGCCGGCGTGCGACCACCAGATGCGTGCCACCTGGTCGGTGCTGGGCGACACCCTCGACGCGCTGGCGATGCTCTCGGCCGACGAAGGCGCGGTGGTGGCCGCCTTGCTGTTTGACCTGCCGGGCCTGCGTGCCAGCCTGGACCAGCTGCCGCTGGGCAACCACAAGGCGGCGGTGATCGGCCTGCTCGACGGCCAGGATGCCGCCGATCCGGTGTGGGCGCTGCATGCCGGCCGCGAGGCCGGGCGCAACAGTGAAGGCCTGCGCCGGCTGCTGCTGGCGATCATCCGTGACCTGCGCGTGGTGCCGATCCTGCTGGCACGCCAGCTGGCGCGGATGCGTGCGGCCGACAAGCTGGACGACGGGCAGCGCCGCGCACTGGCGCAGCTGACCCGTGACATCCACGCTCCCCTGGCCAACCGCCTGGGCATCTGGCAGCTGAAATGGGAGCTTGAGGATCTGGCGTTCCGCCACCTGGAACCGGAGACCTACCGCCGCATCGCCCGCGAGGTGGACGAAACCCGCATCGCCCGCGAGCGTTACGTCGAGAACGTCAAGAAGGTGCTGTCGCGCGAACTGGTCGCGCAGGGCATCAAGGCCGAAGTGAGTGGCCGGCCGAAGCACATCTACAGCATCTGGCGGAAGATGCAGAAGAAGCGGTTGGCCTTCGACCAGCTCTATGACATCCGCGCAGTGCGGGTGATGGTCGACGATGTCGCTGCCTGCTATGCCGCGCTGGGCGTGGTGCACGCACTGTGGGCACCGGTACCGAGTGAGTTCGACGACTACATCGCACGGCCCAAGGCCAACGACTACCGCTCGCTGCACACTGCGGTGGTCGGTCCGGAAGGGCGCACCATCGAAGTGCAGATCCGGACCCATGAAATGCACTCGCAGGCCGAGCTGGGCGTCGCCGCGCACTGGAAGTACAAGGAAGGCGGCAAGGGCGCCGAGAAGGCCTTTGATCGCAAGATCACCTGGATGCGCCAGCTGCTGGAGCAGGCCCAGGACGGGCAGGGCAATGAACTGGCCGGGGCGCTCGATGCCGAGCTGACCGAGGACCGGGTCTATGCACTGAGCCCGAAGGACGAGGTGCTGGACCTGCCGCAGGGCGCCACCCCGCTTGATTTCGCCTACCAGGTGCACACCATGGTCGGCCACCGCTGCCGCGGTGCCAAGGTCAACGGCCGCATCGTGCCGCTGACCTATCGCCTGCGCAGTGGCGACCGCGTCGAGATCCTGACCGGCAAGGAGGCCGACCCCCGTCGCGACTGGCTGATGCCGGCCAACGGCTTCCTGGCCAGCAACCGCTCGCGCGAAAAGGTGCGCAGCTGGTTCCACAAGCTGGACCGTGCGCGCAACGTGCAGGCCGGCCGCGAGCTGCTCGAGCGCGAACTGAAGCGGCTGGGCCTGCAGCACTCGGACCTGGCCATCGCGGCGAAGAAATTCCATGCCGACAGTGTCGATGACCTGTACATCCAGGTGGCGCTGGGCGATACCGGCCCGAACCAGGTCAGCCGCGCGCTGCTGGAGGCGGAGCGCGCCGCAAGCCAGCCGCCGCCGGCGCCGACCCTGCCGCGGCCGACCGCGCGTCGCGAGAATCTGGGCAAATCGAAGTTCACCGTGCAGGGCGTGGGCAACCTGCTGGTGCAGCTGGCACGCTGCTGCCAACCGGTGGCCGGCGAGCCGATCGTCGGCTACCTGACCCGTAGCCGGGGTGTCACCGTGCATCGTGCAGACTGTGCAGCGCTGGCCCGGTTGGCGGCCACCAGCCCGCAGCGCATCCTGCCGGTGGAATGGGGCCAGGCCGGCGGTGGCTATGAAGTGGACGTGGTGGTCGACGCCGTCGACCGCCGCTGGCTGCTGAAGGACATCACCAACCTGATCGCCCAGGAGGACGCTTACGTGCTCGACATCCACAGCGACAACGTGCGCAACAGCGGCCGTGCGCACCTGCGGCTGCGGCTGAAGGTGAGCGATTACGGCCAGCTGTCGACCCTGCTGGGCAAGCTCGACGCGCTGCCGGGCGTGAGCGAGGCACGTCGCCTCGGCTGAGCTTCACGCTGCCCCGGCTACCCTTGCACGCATGGAACGCGAGCCCCCGCATCGCCCGCATGGCGCTGAACACCCGGCGCTGGACCGCGTCCGCCGCGAGGGGCGTTGGTGGTGGCTGCAGGCGCGCCATGCGCGCCGGATCTGGCGCTGGGCGCTGCTGGCAGCGCTGGCGGTGTTCGTGCTGCTGGTCCTGCTGCGCAAGCCGCTGGCTGATTGGTTCTGGGATGAGCCGCAGATCGAACAGCTGCTGGCCGAAGGGGATCGGGCGCTGGCCGCCGGGCGCCTGAGCGATGCTGATGGCAGCGGTGCACGCGAGCGCTACCAGGCAGTGCTGGCACTGGATGGCGATCGGCCGCAGGCGCGCCAGGGCCTGGCCAATACCGGCGCGGCAGCGTTGCAACAGGCCCGCGACCGCCTGCAGGCCGATGACCTGGAGGGCAGTGCACGGGCACTGGCACTGGCCCGCGAACTGCAGGTGCCGCAGGCTGAAGCCGAAGCGGTTGCCCGTCAGTTGCAGGCGCGACGCAGTGCCGGTGCGGGAATCGGGGCATTGCTGGCACAGGCGCGCAATGCGTTCGCGGCCGGGCGCCTGGATGACGGCGAGAGCAGTGCATTGCCCCTGTTCCAACGCATCCTGGCCCTGCAGCCGGACAACCTGCCCGCACTGGAAGGGCGCGAAGACGCATTGAGCGACCTGCTGCAGCAGGCGCGCATGCGGGCCGGGCGAGGGGAGCTTGCCGACGCAGCGGCGATCCTGCGCCGCGCCCGTCAGTTCGATGCCGGGCATGCCGATCTGCCAGCCAGCGAGGAAGCCCTGGCGCGCGCGGTCGACCAGCGCCTTCGGCAGGCGCAGCGTTCGTTGCAACGGCAGCAGCTGGACGCAGCGGCCAGGGGCTTCCTGGCGGTGCTGGCGGTGGCCGCCGATGATCCCAACGCCCAGCGCGGGCGTGAGCAGGCCTTGCAGGCGGTGGTGGCGCGCAGCCAGAAGCTCGCCGACGATTTCCAGTTCGACGCGGCGCAACGTGATGCGGCATTGGCCGTGGAGCTGGGGGCGTCGCAGGCAGTGCAGCAGCAGCTGACGCAACGCCTCCAGCGCGCGCGGCAGGCGCAACAGGCCCTGCAGCAGCCTGCGGTCAGCAGTGCGCAGCGCGAACGCCAGCTGCGCGACCACCTGCGGAAGATCGAGCGCGCCGAGCGTGCAGGACAGTGGATCAGCCCGCCGGGACACAGCGCGTTCGACGCGCTGCGCGAAGCCCAGTCACTGGCGCCCCGCGACGCGCGGGTGAAGGCCGCTGCCGCGCGCCTGCTGCCCGCCAGTCGCCGCTGCTTCGACGACAATCTGCGGCAGAACCGCGTACAGGCCGCAGGTGCCTGCCTGCAGGCCTGGCAGACCCTGTCACCGACTGCGTCGGGGTTGCCCTCGGCGCGGCTGCGCCTGGCCCAGCGCTGGCTGGCGATCGGCAGCGAACGGCTCGGCAGCGGCGACCTGGCCTTTGCCGAACATGCCGCCGAACAGGCGCGGTTGCTGCAACCGGACCTGGCCGAACTGCCGGCGTTTGAAGATCGCCTGCGCCGCGCCGGTGGACGGGTGGACTAGTCGAAGAACACGCGCTGCACGGTTGCGCGGGCGGCTTCGAGCGAGAAATGCTCGGCGACATTGGCCAGACCGGCGTCGGACAACTGTTGCCACAACTGCGGATCCTGGTACAGGCGGATCACCGCATCGGCGAATCCTTCGGCGTCGTCGGCCACCAGCACATCCTTGCCCGGGTGCAGGTGCATGCCTTCCACGGCGCACGTGGTACCGACCACCGGCTGGCCATGGGCCATGCTCAGGTTGATCTTGCCCTTCACTCCGGCGCCGAACCGCAGGGGTGCGATGGCGATGCGCGCGCCGTCCATGTAGGGCGTGATGTCTTCGACGAAGCCGTGCATCTGCACGCCGGGTTGGCGCGCGGCCAGTGCCAGCAGCGATTCCGGGGCCGCCGCGCCGATGCAGTGCAGGCGTACCTCCGGCAGGCGGGCACGGATGCGCGCGAAGACCTCGCCGATGAACCATTGCATGCCATCCAGGTTCGGCGGATGGCGGAAGCCACCGACAAACACCAGGTCGTGGCGCTGCTCGAACGCCGCGCCGGCACCGGCAACCTCGTGCAGGTTGGAGATCAGCTCCACCCGCACCCGTGGCGCATCGGCCTGCAGCTGCTCGCGCTCTGCGGCACTGACCAGCACCGTGATGTCGCACTGTTCCATCACGGCCAGTTCGCTGCTGCGGGTGCGTTCTGCGGCGCGCAGCAGGGCCGCATCGCCGGCCACTTCGGCACCGCGGCGTTCACGCAGGTAGTGCAGGTCGACGGTGTCGAACACCGTGCGTGCCTGCGGCGCATAGCGCTTGAGCAGGGGCAGGCACTCGTGGGCGACGTGGTGGCGCACCAGCATCGCCACGTCGAACCGCGAGCCGTGGCTGCGCAACCAGCCGGCCACGCCGTCAAGGAACGGTGCGTACCAGACTTCCACGCCCATCCGCTGCAGCGCTTCGGTCGCCGCGCCGGCATGCTCGCGCCGGGTCGGCACGAACACCACATGCGCACCGCCCTGCAGCAGCAGGCGCATCAGATTGACCTGGCGCAGCGATCCGGAATCACGATCCGGCTGCGGCACTTCCTCGTCCAGGATCAGCACCTGGCGCCGGCCGCGCAGCAGCAACGCCGGCGACGGCACGTCGCCGACCGCCGGGTGGCGGGCCAGTTCGGCGGCCCAGCGGGCGGCGAAGATGGCCTGGTTGCGCACCTGGTAGGCCTTCACCCCGCTGCCGGTGTCGGTGCCGTTGCTGGTGCCTTCGTCGTGGACCACCCGGCTGGCCGGCTGCACCAGCACGCGCAGGCCATGTGCACGCACGCGGAAGGCCAGGTCGGTGTCCTCGTAGTACGCCGGCCTGTAGCGGGTATCGAAGCCATCCAGCTGCTGCCACAGCGCGCGCGGCAGCATCAGCGCCGCACCGGAGCAGTAGTCGACGTCGCGGAGGCTGGCAAAGCGCGGGTCGTCAGCCGCTTCGAAGCGGCCATAGCTCCAGCCACTGCCATCGGTGAAGATCACGCCGCCCGACTCCTGCAGGCGGCCATCCGGGTACAGCAGCTGGCTGCCGACCAGGCCGGCGCCGGGCACACTGCCGAAGGTATCCAGCAGGGCATCAAGCCAGCCGGGTTGCGGCACGGTATCGTTGTTGAGCAGCACCACGTAGCGGCCGCGTGCGCGCGACACCCCATCGTTGCAGGCGTCGATGAAGCCGCCGTTGTGCTCGCGTACTTCATAGCGCAGCCCGGCCACCTGCGGCATCCACTGCACGGTGGCATCGCTGCTGCCGTCATCCACCACCAGGATCTCGCATGCGGCCGCCGGCGGATGCGCCGCCAGCGCGCGCAGACAGGCCAGGGTGTGGTCGACATGGTTGTAGACCGGAATGATGATGCTCACCTCCGGCGACGCGCTGAACGGCACCGCGAAGGGGGCGAACTCCTGGGCTGGCGGCAGGAACAGCGGCGTGCGCGGTGCGGGAACGGCGCGCTGGGTGTGCACGCGGATGCGTTGCCAGGTGGCCCGCCAGCCACGGGTGCGCAGGCTTGCCAGGCTCCGGCGGGCCAGGCCCGACAGGCGGTTGATCAGGTATCGGATCTCGGCCAGGGACATCGCCATCCGGTTGCAACTCCAGCTTAAGCAGGGGAACCCGGGAGAACCCGCCAGCCGCAGCGGCTGGGGTAGACTCGCCAGACCCTACATTCTCGCATTCCCGTGCCCCGACGCTACGATTCCGACGACATCGACGATTTCGACGACGACGACCAGCAGGACAGCGGTCCGCTGTGGCGGCGCCGGCTGATCACCTGGAGCATGGCTGCGGTCGCGTTGGGACTGGGGTTCCTCATTCCCTATACGCTGTACCTGAACCAGCAGGTGACCCAGCGTTTCGGCGAGCTGCGCTGGCAGATCCCGACGCGCGTGTACGCGCGCCCGCTGGTACTGACCCCCGGCAAGGCGATGGATGCGTCCACGCTGAAGACCGAGCTGGCCGCCTCGGCCTACCGCGATGACGGCCAGGGCAAGGAGCCGGCCACCTACGCGGTGAACGGCGGGCGCTTCGTGATCGCCAGCCGCGGCTACAACGACGTTGACGGCCGGGTGGCCCCGCGCCGGGTGGAACTGACGCTGGCCGATGGCGGCGTGGCCTCGCTGCGTGACGCCGACAGCCGCAAGGCGTTGAAGGCGGCGCGGCTGGATCCGGCGCGTATCGCCACCCTCTATGGGCAGAAGCAGGAAGAACGCCGGCTGATCCGCATGGACGAGGCGCCGGACCTGCTGGTGACCGGCCTGCAGGCGGTGGAGGACAAGGACTTCAACCGCCACCACGGCATCGACCTGTCCGGCATCGCGCGCGCCGTGTGGGTGACGATCCGCTCCGGTGGCCAGAGCCGCCAGGGCGCTTCGACGCTGACCCAGCAGCTGGCCCGCAGCGGCCTGCTCGGCATCGGCAAGGAACAGACGATCACCCGCAAGTTCAATGAAGTGCTGTACGCGCTGATCATGGAAGCGCGCTACGACAAGCGCACCATCTTCGAGGCCTATCTCAACCAGGTGTACCTGGGCCAGCGCGGCAGCCAGGCGATCCATGGCATGTCCTCCGGTGCCGAGTTCTGGTTCGGCCGCGACCTGCAGTCGCTGGAGACCGAGCAGATCGCCCTGCTGATCGGCCTGGTCAAGGGACCGTCCTTCTACGACCCGCGGCGCAACCCGGAGCGCGCGCTGGATCGCCGCAATTTCGTGCTGGGCAAGCTGCACGAGGCCACGCTGATCGACGACGCCGAGTACCAGCGCGCACTGAAGGCACCGCTGGGCGTTCCCAAGACGCCGGGCCTGGTCGCGGCCAACCGCTTCCCGGCCTACGTTGACCTGGTCCGTCGCCAGCTCGGCCATGACTACCCGGAATCGGCGCTGCAGGGTGCGGGCCTGAGCGTGATGACCGGCATGTCGCCGTCCGCGCAGGCCTACGCCGAAGGCGCGGTGACCCGCACCATCAAGTCGCTGGAAAGCAAGCGCCGCCCCGAGCTGCAGGCCGGCATGGTGCTGACCGACGTGCACAACGGCGACGTGCTCGCGGTGATCGGCAGCCGCGAGGTGTCCGAGGTCGGCTTCAACCGCGCGATCGAGGCGCAGCGTCCGGTCGGTTCGCTGCTCAAGCCGTTCGTCTACCTGCTGGCCCTGGCGCAGCCGGACCGTTACTCGCTGGCCAGCTGGGTCGATGACTCGCCGGTGACGGTGCAGCTCGGCCGCGGCCGCAACTGGAGTCCCGGCAACGCGGACAACCGCAGCCACGGCACGGTGCGCCTGATCGACGCACTGGCGCATTCCTACAACCAGGCCACGGTGCGCGTGGGCATGCAGGTCGGCCCGGAGCGCGTGACCCAGCTGATCCATGTCCTGGCCGGCATCAAGGCCGACGCCAACCCGGCGGTGATCCTCGGCTCGACCGACCAGAGCCCGTACGCGATGGCGCAGCTGTACCAGTTCCTGGCGTCCGGCGGCGAGATCCAGCCGCTGCACGCGGTGCGTGGCGTGCTCGATCCGCAGGGCAAGCTGCTCAAGCGTTACGACAAGACGCCGGCACCGGCACAGGAAGGCGACTCGATTGCCGCCAACCTGATCAGTGTCGGCCTGCAGCAGGTGGTCGCCAGCGGCACCGCGCAGCGGCTCAATGCCGACGGCCTTGGCCGCCTGCAGCCGGCCGGCAAGACCGGTACCACCAACGACGGGCGCGACAGCTGGTACGCCGGCTACACCGGCGATCACCTGGCGGTGATCTGGATCGGCAACGACCAGAACGAGCAGGCCGGCCTGTATGGCGCCACCGGTGCGATGCGGGTCTGGTCGGGCATCTTCCAGCGCCTGCCGAGCGCGCCGCTGCGGGTCAGCAACAAGGGCCTGGACTGGCAGTCGGTCGCCCCGACCGGCCTCAACAGCACCGATGAAGGCTGCCCCGGCGCGCGCCGTTTCCCGTTCGTGGTGGGCTATGCCCCGGCCTACGCCCCGTGTGCACCGGCCGCGCCGCCGGACGGGCAGGGCGAGGCTGAAGGCGAGGGCGGTGGCTGGCGCAGCTGGTTCGGCCTGGACCGCAAGCCGGACGCCCCTGCCGAGCCTGCCGCCGCCTCTCCTCCGCCAAGCCGATGATGCCGATGAACATGCGAATCCTGCTGCAGCCCCTTGCCCTGACCGGCCTCAGCCTGGCCCTGGCCGCCTGCGTCAGTACTGCACCGCCGGTGGTCAAGCCGGTGGATACCACGACGCCGGCGCAGCGGCTGGCCGCGGTGGACGCGGCCGCGGGCCCGGATGACAAGGAGTTGTCGGTGCAGCCGCTGCGTGATTCGCAGGTGGAAGACCTGCGGCTGACCGCACAGGCGCAGCGCCAGGCCAACGACCTGGCCGGTGCCGCCAGCAGCCTGGACCATGCGCTCGACATCGTGGCCGGGGACCCGGCCGTGCTGCAGGAGCGGGCTGAACTGGCGCTGCTGCAGGGCCAGTGGGCGCAGGCGGAGACGTTCGCACGCAAGGCGGTGGATCTGGGTTCGAAGACCGGGCCGCTGTGCCGCCGGCACTGGGCGACGATCGAACAGTCGCGCCTGGCGCGGGGCGAGAAGGAGAATGCGGTGTCGGCGCACGCGCAGATTGAAGGCTGCACGGTGCCGGGGATCAAGCGGTACTGAATTTCCAGCCAACGGCGCAGCCCCTCGTGGCTGTGGGTTGGTCGCTGAAGCCAGAAGCAAAAGCCGCGCTTGGCCGGGCGGGGTGGGTTCGCGGGGGACGCCGTGAGCCCGTCCCTGGGGGCTTGGCCGCGGCATCCATGCCGCGGACACCCCCGCGAACCCACCCCGCCCGGCCTCTGACAGTTTCCGTGTGCGTCCAGCCACGGAAAAGAAAAAGAAAACCAAAAGCGGGTCGCGCGCTGCGCGCGCGCGGTAATTCATCCTCTTTCCCCGTTCCCTCCACCGCTTTTGATAACCCAGCCGAGCAAGCTCGACTCTACGAAGCGCGTGCCTCCGTCACCGGGACACTGTCGAAGGCGGGGGACTGTGGGTTTGCGGGGTGTCCGCGGCATGGATGCCGCGGCCAAGCCCCCAAGGACGGGTTTACGGCGTCCCCGCAAACTCACAGTCCCCCGCCTGCCCTCAGTGCAACCCAGAGCCATGACTGTCGTTGCCGTTGCTGTTGCCCTGGCTTGAAACGGGTGCCGGGCAGCGCCCGGCCGGGTATCCTCTCCCTCTGATGTCCGACCTTGTCCATGCCAGCCGCGAAGCCCTCAGCGACGGCGGCGCGCTCGCCTCGCACCTGGATGCCTTTGTCCCGCGTCCAGCACAGCTGCACCTGACCGAAGCCATCGCCGACGCGCTGCAGCAGCGTGACCTGCTGCTGGCCGAGGCCGGTACCGGCACCGGCAAGACCTTCGCCTATCTGGTGCCGGTGCTGCTTTCCGGGCTGCGCACCATCATCTCCACCGGTACCCGCGCGCTGCAGGACCAGCTCTACCATCGCGACCTGCCGCGCGTGCGCCAGGCGCTCGGCGTCGGCCTGCGCAGTGCACTGCTGAAGGGGCGCGCGAATTACCTGTGCCGCTACCGCCTGCAGCAGGCCCGCGGCGAACCGCGGTTCTCCAACCCCGAACAGGCCGCGCAGTTCCAGCGCATCCTGGCCTGGTCCGGTCGCTCGGAGTTCGGCGACATCGCTGAGCTCGATGGCCTGGCCGATGATTCGCCGCTGCTGCCGATGGTCACCTCCACCGTCGACAACTGCCTGGGTACCGATTGCCCGTTCTGGGATGACTGCTTCGTGGTGCGTGCGCGGCAACGTGCGCAGGCCGCCGATGTGGTGGTGGTCAACCATCACCTGCTGCTGGCCGATCTGGCCCTGAAGCAGGACGGTTTTGGCGAACTGCTGCCGGGGGCGCAGGCCTTTGTCATCGACGAGGCACACCAGTTGCCCGAACTGGCTGCGCAGTTCTTCGGCGAGGGGTTCGGCATGCGCCCATGGCAGGAACTGGGCCGCGACTGCCTGGCCGAGGCGCGCGGCGTAGGGGGCGCGCAGTCGGCCCTGCAGGAACCGGTGGATCAGCTGCAGCAGGCATTGCTGGCGCTGCGTTCGGCGATGGAAGGGCTGCCGCTGCGGGGTACGCAGTGGCGTGCGCTGGCCATGCCGCAGGTCCGCGACGGATTCGATACGGTGATGGCCGGCCTGGTGACGCTCGAGCAGGCTTTGCAGCCGCTGCGCGAAGCGGCGGCGGGCCTGGATGCCTGCCATGCACGGGCGCGCGAGGCAGTCTCGCGGCTCGGTCGCTGGCTGGGCGATGATGCGCCAGCGCTCGATTTCGATACCGACCCGGCCGACGCTGCCAGTCCCGCCGATGTGCTGTGGTACGAACTCACGCCGCGCGGGTTCCGCTGCCAGCGCACGCCGATGGATGTGTCCGGCCCATTGCGCGAGCATCGCGAACGCAGCCGTGCGGCGTGGATCTTCACCTCGGCCACGCTGACCGTGGGCGGTGGTTTCGACCATATCGCCACGCGCCTGGGCCTGGACGATCCCCACACGCTGGTCCAGCCAAGCCCGTTCAACTGGCCCGAGCAGGCGTTGTGCTACCTGCCCGAAGGCCTGCCCGATCCGGCGGCGCGCGGATTCGGCACCGCGCTGATCCAGGCCCTGCGGCCGGTGCTGCAGGCCTCGCAGGGCAGGGCGTTCCTGCTGTTCGCCTCGCACCGCGCCTTGCGCGAGGCCGCCGAGGCACTGCGGGATGGGCCATGGCCGTTGTTCGTGCAGGGCGAGGCACCACGCGCAACACTGCTGCAGCGCTTCCGCGAGTCGGGCAACGGCGTGCTGCTCGGTTCGGCCAGTTTCCGCGAAGGCGTGGACGTTGTCGGCGAAGCGCTGAGCGTGGTGGTGATCGACAAGCTGCCGTTTGCGGCACCGGACGATCCGGTCTACGAAGCGCGGCTGGAGGCGATCCGCAGCCAGGGCGGCAATCCGTTCCGCGACGAACAGCTGCCGCAGGCGGTGATCGCCCTGAAGCAGGGCGTCGGCCGCTTGATCCGCAGCGAAAGCGATCGTGGTGTGCTGGTGTTGTGCGATCCGCGCCTGCTCAACCGGGGGTATGGCCGGGTCTTCCTGGATTCACTGCCGCCGTTCCGCCGCACCCGCAGCCTGGCCGATGTGCAGGCCTTCTTTGCGCCACAATGGGCGCCCGTGGCCGACGATGCGGCTGCTCCGGAGGCCACCGTGGCGGGCCCGGAGCCCACTCACGGTGCCACGTTCCCCCTGTTCTGACCCGATCCGATGAAACTGCTCGCCTTTGAAACCGCCACCGAAGCCTGTTCCGTTGCCCTGCATGTCGATGGGCAGGTGCTGGAACGGTTCGAGATCGCCCCGCGCCGGCATGCCGAGCTGAGCCTGCCATGGGCCGAGGCGTTGCTGGCCGACGCCGGCATCAGCCGTCGCCAGCTCGATGGCATCGCGCTCAGTCGCGGCCCGGGTGCATTCACGGGCGTGCGCCTGGCGATTGCCATCGCCCAGGGCATCGCCCTCGCGCTGGACCGCCCGCTGCTGCCGGTCTCGACGCTGCAGGTGCTGGCGCTGCGCGCACCGGCCGGGGAAACGCAGCTCCTGTCGGCGATCGATGCGCGGATGGGCGAACTGTATGTCGCCCGCTTCGAGCGCGTGGACGGCCTGCCGGTGGCGCGCGATGCCGAGCGCGTCTGCGCGCCGGCGGCGGTGGCGTTGCCGGAAAGGCTGTCCGTCTACGGTGTGGGTACCGGTTTCGCCGCAGCCGAGGGTGCGCTGGTCGCGCAGCTCGGTACAGGCCTGCGCGGTTTCGACGCCACGGCATTGCCGCGTGCGTCGGACGTGCTCGCACTGGCGGTGCCGGCGTTCGCGCGCGGCGAAGCCATTGCACCGGAGAAGGTCGAGCCGGCCTACCTGCGCGACAACGTGGCGCTGACCCTGGTCGAGCAGCAAGCCGCGCGCGAGGCGAAGGCGAAGGCCAACGGCTGAGCCCCTCGTGGCGGGATTGGTCGCGTAGATCAAAAGCCGTGGTTTGGCCGGGCGGGTGGGCTGCGCAGGGGGCGCTGCAAGTACGTCCCTGTAAGCTCGGTCGCCGCATCCATGCGGCTCACGCCCCTGCGCAGCCCACCCGCCCGGCCACTGACAGTTTCCGTGTGCGTCCGCCACGGAAAATCAAGAAAAGAAAAGTCAAAGTCAAAAGCGGGTCGCTTCGCTCGCATCCACGCGTGGCGTGGATGTGTGTCGACCAAGGTCGACACCTATCAACAGCGGAGCGGGACGTGATACGCCGCGATCTGTCAGAGGTGGGGCGGTGTGGGCTTGCAGGACCGTTGGCGCCATGGATGGCGCCATCGAGCCCCCATGGATGGGTTTACGGCGTGTCCTGCAAGCCCACACCGCCCCGCCAAACTCAAAGCCCAACCGCCGCTTTTGACGTTGACGTTGACGTTGACGTTGACGTTGACGTTGACGTCCAGCGGGTCCCGGGCCGCAGGCCCGAGCAACAAAACCCTACCGGTCGTCGTGCAGGGTGCCACCCGGCAGGAACACCCACGTGCGGGTGACCTGCAGGATGTCGATCTCGTCCTCGGTCTTCGGCAACGGCGGGAACGGCTGGGCCAGCTGCACCACCCGCAACGCCGCCTCATCCAGCAGCGGCGTCCCGCTCGAACGCAGGATCCGGCTGCTCTCCACGCTGCCATCGCGGCGCACGCCGACGCTGATCACCACCTGGCCGCCGAGCCGGCGCTGCCGGGCCTCGTCCGGGTAATTCAGGTTGCCGACGCGCTCGGCGCGGTCGACCCAGGCGCGCAGGTAATTGGCGTAGGCATATTCGCGCGTGCTGGCCGACACGAACTTGCGGTTCGGGCGCTTGGCGTACTGCGCCGAGCGCAGATGCACCTCGGCCGCCAGCCGCGCCATTTCGGCATCACGCTGCTCACGTGCCGTCAGCGGTGCATCCGGTTCCGGCTGCTCCGGTGTCGGGCGCGCCTGCGCCTGGGCCACCGCCTCTTCGCCGTTGCGGCTGCTGACCACCCGCGCCTGCGGCGGGGGCGCCGGGGCGGCCGACTGCTGCTGTTGCGGTACCGGGCTCAGTCCGGCCTGGGCCTGCGGCACGATGCCGGCCTGGTTGTCGCGTGGGCGCTGCGCACGGTCGTGCTCGCCACCGCCCTCCTGGCTGGCCGCGGCAAGGAAGTCGGCCTGCTTGGGCGTCAGCGCAGTGCGCGTCTGGCTGAAGATCACCTCCAGCGTCGGCACCAGGGGTGCATCGCCCTTCACCGCAAAGCCCACGCCCAGGATCAGCAGGGCGTGGACCACGACCGACAACGCAACGGTGGCGCCCAGCCGTTGCGCTTCGCGCCGCGGCGGCGGCAGGACGGCGGGTGCGGCCTCCATCAGCGCAGGCCGGCCTCAAGCGCGTCGAACAGGGTGCCAGCGATGTTCAGGCCGTACTGCGCGTCCAGCTCGCGCACGCAGGTCGGGCTGGTCACGTTGACTTCGGTCAGGTAATCGCCGATCACGTCCAGGCCGACGAAGCGCATGCCACGGCGCTTCATCTCCGGCCCGACCTGGGCGGCGATCCAGCGGTCACGCTCGCTCAGCGGGCGGCCTTCGCCGCGGCCGCCGGCCGCGAGGTTGCCGCGGAACTCGTCACCCTGCGGGATGCGCGCCAGGCAGTAGTCGACCGGTTCGCCGTCGACCAGCAGGATGCGCTTGTCGCCGGCCGTGATGTCGGGAATGAACTTCTGGGCCAGCGCCAGCCTGCGGCCGCCGTCGGTCAGGGTCTCCAGGATCACGTTCAGGTTCGGATCGCCCTGGCCGCTGCGGAAGATCGAGCGGCCGCCCATGCCGTCCAGCGGCTTCAGCACGGCCTGGCCGTGTTCCAGGGCGAAGGCCTTCAGCGCCTTGGCATCGCGGCTGACCAGGGTCGGCGGGCAGCACTGCGGGAACAGCAGGGCGGCCAGCTTCTCGTTGTAGTCGCGCAGCCCCTGCGGGTTGTTGACCACGCAGGCGCCGGCGGCGGCGGCCACGTCCAGCACCTGGGTGTCATAGACGTACTCGGCGTCGACCGGCGGGTCCTTGCGCATCAGCACGATCTGGCCGGGACCGAACGCGGTACGGCTGAACGCGCCCAGCTCATACCAGCCGGCCGGGTCGTCGCGCACCTGCAGCGGCGCGGTCTGGGCGACCGCCACGCCACCTTCCAGCGCCAGGCCGCCCGGTCGCACGTAGTGCAGGGCATGGCCGCGGCGCTGGGCTTCCAGCAGCATGGCGAAGGTGGTGTCCTTGGCGATCTTGATGTGGGCGATGGGATCCATCACCACGATGACGTTCAACGGCATGGGCGCACCTGTCAGGCAAGGCGTTGATGGTAGCGGCAACGCTGGCCGCGCGCCTCCCCGGCGGACTGCAACGCAGCGTCCGCCTGCCGGCGGCGCAGTCATTGCGAACCCGGTCACGTTCAGCCCGGTGCTACCCCCTGCGCGGCAGGCCGGCCTTGAAGCGGGCGCGGAAAGTGCGATATAGATACGCTTTCGCAGCGGCTCCCGCCAGAGATTGGGCCGTGCGCTTGGGGATAGGCAATGACTGAAAACACGACTGCGGGCGGGGAACTCGCAGGACTCCGGGTGATGGTCATCGATGATTCGAAGACCATCCGCAGGACTGCGGAAACGCTGCTCAAGCGCGAAGGCTGCGAGGTGGTCACCGCCACCGACGGCTTCGAAGCGCTTGCCAAGATCGCAGACCAGCAACCGCAGATCATCTTCGTCGACATCATGATGCCGCGCCTGGATGGGTACCAGACCTGTGCGCTGATCAAGGGGAACCAGCTGTTCAAGGCGACCCCCGTGATCATGCTGTCATCCAAGGATGGTCTGTTCGACAAGGCGCGGGGGCGCATCGTCGGCTCGGAGCAATACCTGACCAAGCCTTTCACGCGCGAAGAACTGCTGGGTGCCATCCGCACATACGTCAACGCCTGACCAGGGGGGAAAGGCACAATGGCTCGTATCGTCCTGATCGAGGATTCACCGACCGACCGCGCGGTGTTCACCCAGTGGCTGCGCCGTGCCGGCCACGAGGTGCTGGAAGCGGACAACGCCGAGGATGGCCTGCAGCTGGTCCGCGACCAGGTGCCGCAGCTGGTGCTGATGGACGTGGTCCTGCCCGGCATGAGTGGCTTCCAGGCCACCCGGGCGATGGCCCGCGATGCGGCGATCAAGCACATCCCGGTGATCATCGTCAGCACCAAGGCGATGGAAACCGACAAGGCCTGGGGCCTGCGCCAGGGCGCGGCCGATTACATCGTCAAGCCGCCGCGCGAGGATGAACTGATCGCGCGGATCAACGAACTGGTGGCCTGATGCGCTCGCCCTTCGACATTCTTGAAGCCTACGAACGACGCAGCCTGGCCCATGCAGTGCAGCTGCCCGGGCGGCAGTTCGCCCAGGACCTGTGGCGTGGCGTGGGTTACCGCGTCGGCCAGCGCCGGCTGGTGTCCGATTTCCGCGAAGTGGTGGAAATCGTGCCGATGCCGCCGGTGACCCCGGTACCCTGCGCGCAGCCCTGGCTGCTGGGCGTGGGCAACCTGCGCGGCAACCTGTTCCCGGTGGTCGACCTGAAGTACTTCCTGGAAGGCACGCGCACCGTGCAGCAGGAAGGCCAGCGCGTGCTGATCATGCGCCAGGCCGGCGGCGACGTCGCACTGACCATCGATGAACTGTTCGGCCAGCGCAGCTTCGAGCTCGACCAGCAGATCGAAGCGGGCACGCTGGCCGAAGGTCGCTACGGCCATTTCGTTGACCGTGCCTTCCATGCCGACGGCCACGACTGGGGCGTGTTCTCGCTCTCGCTGCTGTCGCGCACCCCTGAATTCCGGCAAGCCGCGGCCTGAGGCCGGGCATCGCCCCCTGCATTGAAGATCGAGGTTGAACGATGAGTACTGCTTCGGACGCCACCAAGACCGGCAAGCTGCGGCTGGGCGGCAGCAACCTCTGGCTGTTCCTGCTGCTGGCATCGATGATCCTGTTCGGCGTCAATACCGGCGTCGCCACCTGGCAGGGCAGTCGCCTCGCCGACGCCGGTTCCAAGGCCGCCGACCTGCAGGTGCTGTCGCAGCAGCTGGCCAACCAGGGACGTGACGCGGTCGGCGGCAATGCCCAGGCCTTCACCGCCTTCAAGGCCACCCGCAACGCGATCGAACAGAACGTGTCGACGCTGCAGGGCCGCTATGGCAAGGAGCCGGGCGTGTCCGGCGCCATCGCCACCCTGGGCGAAACCTGGGCGCCGCTGGGCAAGCAGGCCGGGCAGCTGGTGGCCAGCGAGCCGGCGGTGCTGGCGCTGGCCGGCAATGCCAACAACTTCACCGGCGCGGTACCGGGCCTGCAGGCCCAGCTGAACGAGCTGGTGCGCGCGATGTCCGCCTCCGGCGCCCCTTCGTCGCAGGTGTACAGCGCACTGCAGCAGGTGGTGGTGGCCGGTTCGATGGCGCGCCGCGTGACCGAAATGCGTGCCGGTGGCAGCGCCGCAGCGACCTCCGGTGATGCGCTGGCGCGTGACATCACCGTGTTCTCGCAGGTGCTCGACGGCCTGCGCAATGGCAACGAGGAACTGGGCATCACCGCCGTGCGCGGCGGCGCCGCCGTGGCCGCACTGGAGCAGTCGCAGCAGAAGTGGGAAGCGATGAAGCAGGACGCCGACGCGATCCTGGCCAGCTCGCGCCAGCTGTTCGCGGCGCAGTCCGCCGCCACCGCGCTGGGCCAGGGCTCGGCCCACATGCTGGACGACAGCCGCAAGCTGTTCGATGCGTTCTCCTCGTTCGGCTCGGTCTCCGACACCCGCCTGTTCCCGAACTTCTGGATCGGCGTGGTGTCCGGCGCGCTGTCGCTGATCGCGATCATCGGCTTCGTCTCCACCAACGTGCGCAGCCGCTCGCGCGAACAGGAACTGCGCTACCAGACCCAGGTGGAATTCAACAGCCGCAACCAGCAGGCGATCATGCGGCTGCTGGACGAAATCTCCTCGCTCGGTGAGGGTGACCTGACGGTGAAGGCGTCGGTGACCGAGGACATGACCGGCGCGATCGCCGACGCGATCAACTATGCGGTGGACGAACTGCGCCACCTGGTGACCACCATCAACGACACCTCGGCCAAGGTCGCGATGTCCACCCAGGAAACACAGGCCACCGCGATGCAGCTGGCAGAGGCGGCGGGCCACCAGGCCAACCAGATCACCTCCGCCTCGGACCGCATCGGTGAAATCGCAGCGAGCATCGAGCAGGTGTCGCGCAACTCGGCCGAGTCGGCCGACGTGGCACAGCGCTCGGTGGTGATCGCCGCCGAAGGTGCCGGCGTGGTGCGCGAGACCATCCAGGGCATGGACCAGATCCGCGACCAGATCCAGGAAACCTCCAAGCGCATCAAGCGCCTGGGTGAGTCGTCGCAGGAAATCGGTTCGATCGTGGAACTGATCAATGACATTTCCGAGCAGACCAACATCCTGGCGCTGAACGCGGCGGTGCAGGCTGCGTCGGCGGGTGAAGCCGGCCGGGGCTTCGCGGTCGTGGCCGACGAAGTGCAGCGCCTGGCAGAACGTACCTCGGGTGCGACCCGACGCATCGAAAACCTGGTCCAGGCCATTCAGGCCGATACCAATGAAGCGGTCACCTCGATGGAGCAGACCACGGCCGAAGTGGTATCCGGTGCGCGCCTGGCCGAGGACGCCGGTACCGCGTTGACCGAGATCGAGCGCGTGTCCAACGCTCTCAATACCCTCATCAAGAACATCTCCATCGCTGCCCAGCAGCAGTCGGCCGCGGCCTCGGACATCACCCGCACCATGGGCGTGATCCGGCAGATCACCGGCCAGACCTCGCAGGGTGCCGGGCAGACCGCAGAGTCGATCGGCCACCTCGCGCAGCTGGCGGCGGACCTGCGCCGTTCGGTCGCCGACTTCAAGCTGCCGGCGTGACGCGGGCAGGGCGGCGAGCAAGGAACCAGTCGATGAAGCATTTCCATTCCCCACGCCAGAACTCGCGCGGCCACCGCGCGGCGGCGAACGGAGCGCGTCCATGAGCAGTCTGCGCGATGCGATGAGCCACGCAGCACTGGGCTGGGTCAAGCCCGAGCTGGATGAGACCCTGCGCCAGGTGCGCAACGAGGTCGAGTACTACGCGGAAGACCCGAGCGATGCCAGCCGCATGCGCATCTGCGCCGGCTACCTGCACCAGGTGCAGGGCACCCTGCGCATGGTCGAGCTGTATGCCCCGGCGATGGTGGCCGAAGAGCTGGAGCAGCTGGCCAATGCCATCGGCGCCGGCCAGGTGGCCGACCGGGACGAAGCCTGCGCGACCCTGATGCGTGGCAGCGTGCTGCTGCCTGACTATCTGGAGCGCCTGCAGAACGGCCATCGCGACATTCCGATCGTGCTGATGCCGCTGCTCAACGAGATCCGTGCGTCGCGCGGCGAAGAAGGCGTCAATGACAGCGTGCTGCTGGCCTTTGCGCCGGACAGCGTCACCGCCACCGAGGCCGAGCTGGACCATGCCCGGGGCAGCCTGAGCGGGCGCAACCGCGAACTGCTCGACACGGTCGGCAGTGCGGTGAAGGAAGAACTGCTGCGCATCAAGGATGCGCTGGACCTGCACCTGCGCACCGGCGGTGCGCCGGAACAGCTGCAGACCCAGGCCAACGAGCTCGGCGCCGTGGCCGATACGCTGGGCATGATGGGCCTGGGCGTGGCCCGCGGCGTGGTCGTGCAGCAGCGCGACGCGCTGCGTGGCGTGGTCGAAGGCCGCCAGCAGATCGACGAGAACCTGCTGCTGGATATCGCCGGCGCGCTGCTGTACGTCGATGCGTCGCTGGACGATCAGGTCGCCCATCTGGGCGCCGGCGGCAGTGGCGAGGACGACCCGAGCGCGGTCGAGAACCGGCGCACGGTGGAGGTGCTGGCGCATGAAGCCATCGCCAACTTCGCCGCCGCGCGCGAGCATTTCGTCGCCTTCATCGAAACCAGCTGGAACCATGCCGAGCTGCAGGATGTCCCGCGCCTGCTGGGCGATGTGTCCGGCGCCCTGCGCATGCTTGACCTGGGTACTGCCGCCGACTACCTGCGCGGCGTGCAGCAGTACATCGAGGCCGAGCTGATCGGCCGCCAGCGCGTACCCAGCGGCCGCCAGCTGGACACCCTGGCCGATGCCATGGCCAGCCTGGAGTACTACCTGGAAGCGCTGCGCGACCGCCGCCCGGGTCGCGAGGATATTCTCGAAATCACCCGCAGCAGCCTCGAGGCACTGCGCTACTGGCCGCTGCCCGAACGCAACGCTGCCGCACCGGAAGCGCCGGCACTGCTGCCGGTTGAACGCGAGCCGGTTGCGTTGCAGGCCGAGCCGCTGCAGCCCGAGCGCATCGAGGTGCCGGTGCAGCCTGCTGCGCCCGCGGCCGGCGACGTGCCGGTACCGCTGCCGGACTTCACCTTCGATCCGCCGCCGGCCACGCCGGCACCGAGGGTGCCTGACAACAGCCTGATGTTCGGCGCGCTGGGCACCGCAGGCGTCGTGGCCGCCAGCCCGTTGGATGCTGGCGCCTCGCCGCTGCCAACGCAGGAAGATGCCGAGGCAGCACTGGTCTTTGCCGCGTCCAGCGCACCTGCGCCGGATGTCCCGCAGTGGGAGCTGGCGCCGTTCTACCCCGAAGCCGAAGCGCTCGCGACCGCCGACGAACGCGCGCCGACGTTCGCCAGTTTCGATCCCGTCAGCTTCGAACTGGCCGACAGCGATCACGCCGGTGCACCGCAGTGGTCGCTGTCCGAGGCGCCACAGGTGCTTGAGGATGTCGATGCGCCTGCCAGCGACGAGCCGACCGACGCAGTGCTGGCCTCCGTCGCCGAGTTCGATGCTGCACCGGCGTTCGATCCGGTCGCCGCGGAACAGGATGCGGTTGCGGTGGCCGATGACGTGGTGTTCCGCTTCGACGCCGACGCACTGGACAACGCTGACGATGTCCTGTCGCTGCATGCGATGGAGACGCTGTCGCTGGATGACGACGCCGGGTTGCCGGCTTCGCTGGAGTTTGCCGATGCGGTGATGCCGCCGCAGGCCGATGCCGTGCAGGCGACGGAGCCCGGGATGGATGCGGCCGCGGATGAGCCGCCGGCACCATCCATTGCGCTGCCGACGCCCGAAGAGGCGGCTGCGACTGCAGAAGCGTCCGCTCCGGCCGTGTCGGTGATCGATATCGACACCATCGCGCCGATCGATTTCAGCGAAGCCGATGCCCAGTTCTTCGCCGAGCTGAGTGCCGCGGCTGCCGATTTCAATCCGCAGGCGATGGCCGCGGCTGCAACCCCGGAAACGGCGGTTGCGAATGCGGCCGACGCCGACGCAAATGCGGGCTTCGACGCCGGCTTTGACGACGATGCCGAGAACATCGACGAGGACATCCGCGAGGTGTTCCTGGAAGAGTTCGACGATGAGTTGGCCAACCTCGGCACGCTGCTGCCGGCGTGGCGCATGCAGCCGGACAACATGGACCGGCTGCGTCCGATCCGCCGCATCTTCCACACCCTCAAGGGCAGCGGCCGCCTGGTCGGCGCGCGCACCCTGGGCGAGTTCGCCTGGAAGATCGAAGGCATGCTCAACCGCGTGCTGGATGGCAGCCGCGCCGCGTCGCCGGCGGTGCTGGCCATGGTCGACAACGCCCATGCGGCGCTGCCACAGCTGAACGCGGCGCTGCGCCACGGCCAGCGCATCAGCGTCGACCTGCAGGCCATGCAGGCCATCGCCGATCGCGTCGGTGCAGGCGAGGAAACCTACTACGTACCGCTGCCGGGCGCTGCCGCATCGGTGGCGGCGGAGAGCAATGCCGACGCCGAAGACGAGATCAGCCGCATTCTCGAGGCCGAGGCTGCAGGTCCGGAAGCGGGCGAAACCGCCGAGGCCGAGGCCATCGGCACGCCGGCCAACATCGACAGCGTGCTGCGCGAGATTCTCGAGGCCGAGGTGGAAGTCCACCAGGCCACGCTGCAGGACTGGCTGCGTTCGGCGCAGCAGGCGCCGCTGCCGGTCAGCGATGCACTGCTGCGCGCGGTGCACACCATGAACGGCGCCTTCGCGATGACCGAAGTGCCCGAGATCACCGCCGTGACCGGCGGGGCCGAGTCCTACATCAAGCGCGCCCTGGCGGCCGAGGTGGTGCCGGGCGAAGACGCCGTGGCCGCCCTGGATGCGACCGCGCAGGCGATCACCGCCACCATGGAAGCGCTGCAGGCCGAACAGCCGCGCATCGCGCCGCAGCAGGTGTTGGCGCAGCGCCTGCAGGCGCTGGCCGGCGAGCTGCCGGAAGCGCGCTGGCCGATGGTCGGCCTGGAAGCCGACGACGACGAGCTGGCGCTGGAGGACGAACCGGCGGCGGAATCGGAGGCGGACGCATCGGCGCCCGTCGACGTCGAAACCGATGCCCTGTCGCTGTCGCCTGCCGAACCGGTACCGGAGCACGACGCGCTTGCCGATGCTGGGGCTACCGCAGTTGCCGACGCGGCGGTCGAGGCCGGGCTGGAGGTGGGCGAGTTGACTGCCAGCGACGATCTGTCGCGCTATTTCGATGCGGAATGGCCGTCCGCGCCGGGCGAGGGCGAGCTGGGCCTGCCGGAGGGTGAATCGATCCAGGCCGCGGAGGTGGCACAGGAAGCCGAGGCGGATAAGGTCGAGGCGGAGGCCGAGCGCGTGTCGCCGTTGTCCGACGAGGCGGGGCTGACCGTCGTCGACGATCTGTCGCCCTACCTGGACGCCAGTGCGCTGCCGGTCGACGACCGCGATGCGGAAGAAGATCCGACGACTGCCGAATCCGTCGCCCCTGACCTGAATGGGGCAGCGCCGGAGCGTGCAGACCTCGCCGACGCGGTGGAGTTCGAGACGCCTGTTGCACTGCCACTCGACAGCGAGCTGTCGAGCCTGCAGGATGAAATGGCTGCGCCGGGGTTTGCAGAACCGGTCTCGCTGGAAGCCGCGCTCGAGGCCGGCCTGCACGTGATCGACGAAGAGCAGCCCCTGGCCGACGACGGGCAATGGCCCGTGCTCGGCCTGCAGGCCAGCGAACTCGCGCCGGGCGAGGCGGAAGCCTTTGCCGAGGATGCGGACGTCGGCGGGGAGGCGGCGATCGGTGAAGGAGAGAGCGCCGATCAGCCGTCCCCGGCGACGGTGAACGAGCAGGCGGCCGCAGACGCAGCGCCGGGCACCGCCGAACCGGTGCGCTTCTTCGAAATGGAAGACGCGCCGGGCCAGGCCGAAGGCCACGCCGACATCGGCAACGCAGGGGCGGTCACCGCGTTGGATGACGTGGAAGCCGATCCGGCCGAAGGCGTTGCATCTGAACCCGAGGCAGCCGAGGCTGCCGCCGCGACGGTGGCGGAAGAGAGTGCCGATGCACTTGACTTCAGCGTCTATGATCGCGAACTGGTCGACATCTTCGTCGAGGAAGGCAAGGACCTGCTCGACCATTGCGACGGCCTGATCAGCGAACTGCGCGATGCGCCGCAGGACCGCGAGGTGCTGGCCGGCCTGCAGCGTGACCTGCACACCCTGAAGGGTGGTGCACGCATGGCCGGCATCAATGCCATCGGCGATCTGGGCCACAGCATCGAATCGTTGCTGGAAGCCGTTGCTGCCGGTCGCACCGACATCGAACGCCGCGATGTGCAGTTGCTGGAGCGCGGGTTCGATCGCCTGCACCAGCTGCTGACCCGCACGGGCGACCACCGCGTGGTGGAACCGGCGCAGGACCTGGTGGACGCGTTCGAAGTGCGCACCACCACCGACATCGCCGCCGCTGCGGCGGCGTCCGCAGCCGCAGCGGCAGCCGCGTACGAAGCCACTGTTGCCGAAACGGCGCAGGCACCGGACGCGGTCCCGGCACCGGCCCTGCTCGATGCGCCGTTGTCGGCGCCGCTGCCGGCCGAAGGCGGGGTCGATGAAGATCCGCTGGCACGCCCGCAGCAGGAACAGGTGCGCGTGCGCGCGGATCTGCTCGACCGCCTGGTCAACCATGCCGGTGAAGTGGCGATCTACCGTTCGCGGCTGGAACAGCAGCTGGGTGCCTTCCGTGGTGCCATGGGCGAACTGGAGCGCACCAACGCGCGTCTGCGCGACCAGCTTCGCCGCCTGGACCTGGAAACCGAAGCGCAGATCGTCGCCCGCTACCAGCGTGAGCAGGACCAGGCCGACCAGAAGTTCGATCCGCTGGAACTGGACCGCTTCTCCACCCTGCAGCAGCTGAGCCGGGCGCTGAACGAATCGGCGGCCGACCTCGGGGGCCTGCAGGGCGTGCTCGACGATCTGTCGCGCCAGTACGACTCGCTGCTGCAACAGCAGTCGCGTGTCAGTTCCGAACTGCAGGATGGCCTGATGCGCGCGCGCATGGTGCCGTTCGACGGCCTGGTGCCGCGCCTGCGTCGCGTGGTCCGCCAGTCCGGCATGGACACCGGCAAGCAGGTGCACCTGACCCTGGAAGGCACCCACGGCGAACTGGACCGCAACGTGCTGGATCGCATGGTCGCGCCGCTGGAGCACATGCTGCGCAACTCCGTGGCCCACGGCCTGGAAGCGCCCGAGCAGCGTCGCGCCGCCGGCAAGCCGGAAGAGGGCGAGGTCGCCATCCGCCTGCATCGCGAAGGCTCGGAAATCGTGCTGGAAGTGGCCGATGACGGCGCGGGCCTGGATCGCGAAGCGATCCGCCGGCGCGCCATCGATCGCGGGCTGCTGGCAGCCGATGCGCAGCCCAGCGAGCAGGACCTGGACAACCTGATCTTCGCCTCCGGCTTCTCCACCGCCGACCAGGTCAGCCAGCTGGCCGGCCGCGGCGTGGGCATGGACGTGGTGCGCAATGAAGTGCGCCAGCTCGGCGGCTCGGTCGACATCCAGTCGGTGCGCGGCCAGGGCGTGCGTTTCACCCTGCGCCTGCCGCAGACGCTGGCTGTCACCCAAGCGGTGTTCGTGCAGATCGGCGACACCACCTTTGCCGTGCCGGTGGCCTCGGTCAGTGGCATCGGTCGTCTGTCGCGCGAGCGTTTCGAGGCCGCCGACAGCAGCTACCGCTACAGCGGCGAAGACTATCCGCTGTATGACCTGGGCAGCCTGGTCGGGCAGGCCCCGGCGCGGGCGGATGGGCAGGACCAGGTGCCGCTGTTGCTGGTCCGCGCCGGTGACCTGCGCGCGGCCGTGGCCATCGACCAGGTGCTGGGCAACCGCGAAATCGTGGTCAAGCCAGTCGGCCTGCAGATCGCCTCGGTACCGGGCATCTACGGTGCCACCATCACCGGCGATGGCCGCGTGGTGGTGATCCTGGACGTTGCGCCGCTGGTGCGCCGCTTCCTGGCCAATCCGACCGCACCGGTGCTGGCCAATGCGCCGCGTGACGAACGCCAGGTGCCGCTGGTGATGGTGGTCGATGATTCGCTGACCATGCGCAAGGTGACCGGTCGCATCCTCGAGCGGCACAACTTCGAAGTCAGCGTCGCCCGCGATGGCGTGGAAGCACTGGAGCGGCTGGAAGAGCGCGTGCCGGACCTGATGCTGCTGGATATCGAGATGCCGCGCATGGACGGCTACGAGCTGGCCACCGCGATGCGTGCCGACCCGCGCTACAAGGATGTGCCGATCGTGATGATCACCTCGCGCAGCGGCGACAAGCACCGCCAGCGCGCCTTCGAGATCGGTGTCCAGCGTTACCTGGGCAAGCCGTACCAGGAACTGGACCTGATGCGTAACGTGTACGACCTGCTGGGGATCGCCCGTGTCCGTGAGTGAAGCCCATCCGGCCCCGGCCGTTGCCCTGCTGGCGCGCCCCGGCGCGGCGCGTGAGCGCCTGCGCGAAGCGCTGTCGCATGCGGATGTGCAGCTGGTCCTGGAAGATGATCCGAACGGCCTGGAGCCACAGGTCCTGCAGGCTGCGGACCCGCAGTTCGTGGTGATCGCGCTGGAAGCGGCGATCGAGGACGCGCTGGAGCGCCTGGAAGCCGTGCTCTCCGCCCCCGGCCTGACCCTGGTGTTCGATGAAGCCGAGCTGGCCGCACGCCGCGATGGCTGGGAGGCCCAGCGTTGGGGCCGGCATCTGGCCGCCAAGCTGCACGGCCACCAGCAGGTGTTGCCGCCGGGTGCCGAGGACGAACCGGGCCTGCAGCTGGAACCCGGCCATCCGGCGCCCGCGCCGGCGCCACAGGAAGAAGCCCTGCAGCCGCACCTCGAACAGGCGCTGAGCTGGGCCGATGACGTCCCGGCCGACGGCCTGTATTCGCCGCCGACGCACCTGCACGAGCCGATCGCGCTCGAACAGGCCCTGGCGGCGCTGCAGCCGGTCGTGCCGGCGCCGCTGGATCCGCCGCCGCTGGCCGAGCCGGCGGCGCCCGCGGCACCACCGGTTTCGTTCGATCATACCGCCTGGTCGCTGGTCGACGAATCCAGCGAGTCCCCGGCACCGGCCGCCGTGGCGGCGCCCATGGCCGCGACGCAGCCGGCCTTTGATACCGATCATTTGAGCCTGGTCGACCTGGACGCTGCGGCACCGGTCGGTGCGCGGGCCGCCTCGCTGCTGGTGTTGGCCGGCATTGGCGGGCCGGATGCACTGCGTCGCCTGCTCGGCGCGCTGCCTGCATCGCTGAGCGTCCCGGTACTGGTGCACATGCGCCTGGACGGTGGCCGCTACGGCAACCTGGTCAAGCAGATGTCGCGCGTTTCGCCTCTGCCGGTGCAGCTGGCCGAGGCTGGCCAGCGCGCCGTACCGGGCGAGGTGCACGTGCTGGCCGATGACATCGGCGTGCGCGCGGCCGGTGATGGCCTGCATTTCCAGAGCGATGCCCAGGGCATTTCGCTCGCTTCGCTGCCGGCAGGGCACACCGCGCTGGTGCTGCTCAGTGGTGCCGACCTGGCCCACGTCGGTCCGGCACTGGATCTGGCGGCCGCCGGTGCATGGGTGGCCGGGCAGGTGGGCGAGGGCTGCTATGACCCGGCTGCGGCCACCGCAGTGGTCGCTGCCGGCATGGTGGCCGGCGAGCCGCAGGAACTGGCGCAGGCGATTGCCGCGCGCTGGGGCGAACAGCATGAGAACGGAGAGGCACCATGAGCTACGCCAGCAATGACGAAATCCGCGGCGTCCTGATCCAGGCCGGCAACGAGCGCGTGCTGCTGCCCAATGCCACCGTGGCCGAAATGATGTCGCGGGTGCCGGTGCAGCCGGTTTCCGATGCGCCGCGCTGGCTGGTCGGCGAGATCGGCTGGCATGGCTGGCAGGTGCCGCTGGTGTCGTTCGCGCGGCTTTCGGGGCTGGGCGAAGAGGTGGTGGCCGGCCACAACAAGGTGGTGGTGCTGAAGTCCCTCAGCGGCAACGCGCAGCGCCCGTACTACGCGCTGCTGACGCAGAACTTCCCGCAGCTGATCTCGGTGCCACGCGATGGCCTGCTGGCCGACGCCTCCGAGGAAACCCTGCCGCAGACCGTGCACATGCGCGTGCTGCTGGGTGAGCAGAGCGCCCTGCTGCCGAACCTGGATGCCCTGGAAGCGGCGCTGGATTCGCTGGCGGCCTGATCGGGAACCCGCCGGTCGGGTTCCCGGTAGCGCCGGCCGCTGGCCGGCAACGTCATGTTCCCGTGGACGCCGGCCAGCGGTCGGCATTGCCACGCATCAGCCTCACCCCAGGTCGCCCAACCGCGCCTGCAATGCGGCAATCGCGGCCAACCCGGCCGTTTCCGTGCGCAGGATCCGCGGGCCCAGCTGCAGCCCCTGGAAGCCGGCCGCTTGCAATCACGATGCCGCCAGCGGGAGCGGCTTCCAGCGTCGACATTCGCTGGCGGCCTGATCGGCAATCCGCCGGTCGGGTTCCCGGTAGTGCCGGCCGCTGGCCGGCAACCCCATGATCCCGTGGATGCCGGCCAGCGGCCGGCACTACCACGAAGCCTTACCCCAGATCGCCCAACCGCGCCTGCAACGCCGCGATCGCGGCCAGTCCGGCCGTTTCCGTGCGCAGGATCCGCGGCCCCAGTTGCAGCCCCTGGAACCCTGCCGCTTGCAATCACGATGCCGCCAGCGGGAGCGGCTTCCTGCGTCGACATTCGCTGGCGGCCTGATCGGTAATCCGCCGGTCGGGTAGCTGGTAGTGCCGGGCGCTGGCCGGCAACGTCATGTTCCCGTGGATGCCGGCCAGCGGTCGGCACTACCACAAATCTGCCTTACCCCAGGTCGCCCAACCGCGCCTGCAATGCGGCAATCGCGGCCAGCCCGGCCGTTTCCGTGCGCAGGATCCGCGGGCCCAGCTGCAGCCCCTGGAAGCCGGCCGCAGCCAGTTGATCGCGATCACGGGGTGACCAGCCGCCCTCCGGGCCGATCGCGATCACGATGCCGCCTGCCGGCGCAGCCTGCAGCGTCGACAGCCGATGCGCGCCCAGTGGGTCCAGGGTCAGGCGCAGCGTATCGGCCGGCAGCGCCGTGGCGGCCTGGGCCAGCGACAGCGGCGAACCCACCCGCGGGATGCGTGCACGCCCGGACTGGCCACAGGCCGACGTCACCACGTTGTTCCAGTGCGCCACGCGCTTCTCGGCCCGTGCCGCATCCAGCTTCACCTCGGTCCGCTCGGCGTTGACCGGAATGATCGCCGCCACGCCCAGTTCGGTGGCCTTCTGCAGGATCAGGTCCATCTTCTCGCCGCGGGCGATGCCCTGCAGCAGGGTGATGGCCAGCGGCGATTCGTTGTCGACGGCCTTCACCGCGTCGATGCGGGCCTGGACCTCGCGCTTGCCGGCCACGGTCAGCGTCGCGCTGTAGTCATGGCCGTCGCCATTGAACAGTACGCAGGTATCTCCCTCGCGCAGGCGCATCACCCGCACCAGGTGGTTGGCCGTCTCTTCCGGCAGGGTCACGGTCTGGCCGCTGTGCAGCGCCAGGTCGATGGGGCAGCGGGTCACGCGCATGCAATCGCCTCGTCGATGGCTGCCAGCGTCGCATGCGCCAGCAGCTCCAGTTGTTCGTCGTCCACGCAATAGGGTGGCATCCAGTACAGCACGTCGCCCAGCGGGCGCAGCACCACGCCACGTTTCAGCGCGGCCTTGTACGCGTGCAGGCCCAGCCGCAGGGCCGGGTCGAACGGCGTGCGCCGGTTGCCGTCGCGCGACAGTTCGAAGGCGACCACCATGCCCGCCTGGCGCACGTCGGCCACGTGCGGATGGTCGCTGAAAGGAGCCGCCAGCGTGCCCATCACCGAAGCGATGCCGCGGTTGCGGGCGATCACATCGTCGTCGCGGAAGATGTCCAGCGTCGCCAGCGCGGCTGCGCAGGCCAACGGGTTGCCGGTGTAGCTGTGCGAATGCAGGAACGCACGCTCGCGCGTGTCGTCAAGGAAGGCGTCGTACAGCGCCTGGGTGGCCAGCACTGCGGCCAGCGGCAGGAAGCCGCCGGTCAGTCCCTTGGACAGGCACATCAGGTCCGGCATCACCCCGGCCTGCTCACAGGCGAACAGGGTGCCGGTGCGGCCGAAGCCGGTGGCGATCTCGTCGGCGATCATGAACGCGCCGTGCGCGTCGCACAGTTCGCGCACGCGCTGCAGGTAGACCGGATCGTGCATGCGCATGCCACCGGCACACTGCAGTCGTGGCTCCAGCACCACCGCGCAGACTTCCCCCGGGTGCTGGTCGAACAGCGTGGCCAGGCCATCGGCGGCCTGCCGTGCACGATCGGCCGCGCTCTGGCCCGGTTCGGCCAGGTAGGCATCGGGCGAGGGGGCGAACAGGCCTTCGGCCAGCAGCGGCGCATAGACCCGGCGATACAGCGGGATGTCACCCAGCGCCAACGCGCCCAGGGTTTCGCCGTGGTAGCCGTTCTCGAGCGCGATGAAGCGGGTGCGCCGGGACTCTCCGCGATTCTGGAAGTACTGGAAGGCCATCTTCAGCGCCACTTCCACGCCGGCCGAACCGTTGTCGGCGTAGAACACCTTGGCCAGCGGTGCACGGCCGGCCTGGCGTGGCGCGAGTGCCAGCAGGCGTTCGGCCAGGGTAATGGCCGGCTCGTGGCCGAAGCCTGCCAGCATCACCTGTTCCAGTTGCCCGGCCTGGGCGGCGATGGCGCCCCCGATGCGCGGCTCGGCGTGGCCGAACAGGTTGGTCCACCAGCTGCTGACCGCGTCCAGGTAGCGATTGCCATCGTGGTCGATCAGCCAGGCCCCTTCGCCACGGGCGATCGGCACCAGGGGCAGGGTGTCCGGATGCTCACGCATCTGCGTGCACGGGTGCCACAGCACCTGCAGGTCGCGCTGCCGCCAATGGCTGGCCAGCGGGGAAGGGGTTGGGTCTGCTAGCATTTCGGGCTCATGAACATGTTGCTGCCTGCACATTCTATCGGCCCCGGCACAGCCGCCGGTCGCCGCGGAGATCCCGCATGAACGATGACCGTGCCGGCCGTCGCTTGCCGATCATCCATCGGATCACCGATGAGGAGAACGGCCCCTTCCAGCGCCAGCATCTGGACCTGGAGTTCTCCAACGGCGAACGCCGCCGCTTCGAGCGGCTGGTCAGCCGTGGGCATGGTGCGGTGGTGGTGGTGCCGATGCTCGACGACGAAACCGTGCTGCTGGTACGTGAATACGCCGCTGGCATGCACCGCTACGAGCTGGGGCTGGTCAAGGGCCGGATCGACGCCGGCGAGACCCCCGAGCAGGCCGCCGACCGCGAACTGAAGGAAGAGGCCGGTTATGGTGCGCGCCGGGTCGACGTGCTGCGCGCGATGACCCTGGCCCCGACCTACATGAGCCACCAGTCGTGGCTGGTGGTGGCGCGCGACCTGTACCCGGAAAAGCTGGCCGGCGACGAGCCGGAAGAACTGGAAGTGGTGCCGTGGAAGCTGGCCGATCTGGACCAGCTGATGCTGCGCGAGGACTTCTCCGAGGGACGCTCGCTGGCGGCGCTGTTCATCGCCCGACAGTGGCTGCAGGGAACGCGATGATCAAGCTGACCACGGACCTGCGCGAGACCGCCATCGCCATCGCCCAGGAAGCCGGACAGGCCATCATGCAGGTGTACGCCGATGGCTTCGAGGTGCAGATCAAGGACGACGACAGCCCGGTCACCGCTGCCGACCTGGCCGCCAACCAGGTCATCGAACTGGGCCTGCGCCAGCTGACCCCGGACCTGCCGATCCTGTCCGAGGAATCGGCACAGGTGGGGTGGGAACAACGGCGCCACTGGGGCGCGTACTGGCTGGTGGACCCGCTCGACGGCACCCGTGAATTCGTCAAGCGCAATGGCGAGTTCAGCGTCAACATCGCGCTGATCTACCAGGGCGCGCCGGCCTTCGGCGTGGTACTGGCGCCGGTCACCGGCATCGTCTGGCATGCCATGCGTGGCGAGCTGGCCTACCGGCGGCAGGGCCTGCACGACACCGTGCTGCGTACCCGCACGCCGGCCACCGCCCCGCTGCGCGTTGCCGCCAGCCGCTCGCACCGTTCGCCGGAAACCGAGGCGCTGCTGGCGCGCATGGGCCGCATCGAGACCATCGCGCAGGGCTCGTCGCTCAAGTTCTGCCGGATCGCCGAAGGCGGCCTGGACGTCTATCCGCGGCTCGGCCCGACCTCTGAATGGGATACCGCGGCCGGCCAGTGCGTGCTGCACGCCGCTGGTGGTGCGGTGCTGTCGGCGGCGACCGGCAAGCCGTTCCGCTACAACCGCCGCGAAACGCTGTTGAACGGCGATTTCATCGCCCTTGGTGATACCAGCCTGCCGTGGCGGGACTGGTTGTCCGACTGATTCCTGGAGGCCGCATGAGCGCGCACGACACCCCTGCCACCGGCAGCGAGGCAAGCCATCAACTGCAACGCCTACTGGTCATCATGGCGCGCCTGCGCGACCCGCAGGGAGGTTGCCCATGGGACCTGGAGCAGGACTTCTCGACCATTGCCCCGTACACCATCGAGGAAGCCTACGAGGTGGCCGATGCGATCGACCGCGGCGACCTCGACGATCTCTGCGACGAGCTCGGCGACCTGCTGCTGCAGGTGGTGTTCCATGCGCGCATGGCCGAGGAGCTGGGCGCGTTCGGCTTCGCCGACGTCGCCCGCGCGATCAGCGACAAGATGCAGCGCCGCCACCCGCACGTGTTCGCCGATGTCAGCGTCGACGATGCCGATGGGGTGATGCGCAACTGGGAGGCGATCAAGCGCGCCGAGCGTGCCGCCAAGGGCGAGCAGGACACCTCCGCACTGGCTGGCATCTCGCGCGGCCTGCCGGAGTGGCAACGTGCGGTGAAGCTGCAGTCGCGCGCGGCCAAGGTCGGTTTCGACTGGCCAGGTCCGCTGCCGGTGCTGGACAAGGCGGCCGAGGAGCTGCAGGAGCTGCGGGAGGAGTTCGAGCGCGGCGATATCGCGGGCAACAAGGCGCGGCTGCAGGAAGAGCTCGGCGACCTGCTGTTCGTCTGCGCGAACCTGGCACGCCATGCCGATGTCGACCTGGGCGCCGCCCTGCGCGGCGCCAACCACAAGTTCGAGCGCCGTTTCCGTGCGATGGAGGCGCAGGCCGAAGCACAGGGCAGCGCATTGCCCGCACTGGACCTGGATGCGCAGGAAGCGCTGTGGCAGCAGGCCAAGGCGGCGGAGAAAGCGTGAAGACGCTGGGCCTGTTCCTGCTGACCGCGCTGGCCGAGATCGTCGGCTGCTACCTGCCCTGGGTATGGCTGCGCAAGGGCGGCAGCGTCTGGTTGCTGTTGCCGGCCGCGGCCAGCCTGGCCCTGTTCGCGTGGCTGTTGACGCTGCACCCGACCGCCAGTGGGCGGGTCTATGCGGCCTACGGTGGCGTGTACATCGGCACCGCGCTGTTCTGGTTGTGGCTGGTCGACGGCATCCGCCCCAGCCGCTGGGACCTGCTGGGCGCTGCGCTGTGCCTGGCCGGCATGGCGGTGATCATGTTCGGGCCGCGCACCTCTTCAGGGTAGCGCCGGGCCATGCGTGGCGGCGCTTCCTGCCGACCGCGCTGGCGCGCGCAAGCCGGGCATGGCTCGGCGCCACAAGGTCGGCGATGGTGCATGATGGCGACGACCCAGGTTCCCGGAGCACGCGCATGTCCCGCTTCGCCAGCTTCCGCGAGTTCTATCCGTTCTACCTCAGCGAGCATCGCCACCCGGTGTCGCGCCGCCTGCACTTCATCGGCAGCTGCGGGGTGCTGCTGCTGGTTGCGGCGGCAATCCTGCGCGGGCAAGCCATCCTCGTGCTGGCCGCCCTGTTCTGCGGTTACGGCTTCGCCTGGGTCGGTCACTTCTTTTTCGAGAAGAACCGCCCGGCGACATTCCAGCACCCGCTGTACTCGTTCATGGGCGACTGGATGATGTTCGCCGACATCCTGCGCGGGCGCGTGCCCTGGTAGTTCCCCTGTGAATGTGGCCTTCACGCGCTATGCTGGGGCCTGGACGTCACAGATAAGGAAAGCGAGATGTTCCCGACCATGTTTTTTACCGCGGTACTGGCTTTCGTGGCCGTGGTCATCCTGTTCAAGGCGGTACGGATGGTACCGCAGGGCTACGAATGGACCGTCGAGCGCTTCGGGCGGTACACGCACACCATGAGCCCCGGCCTGCACTTCCTGATCCCGATCGTGTACGGCGTGGGACGCAAGGTGAACATGATGGAGCAGGTGCTGGATGTGCCCAGCCAGGAAGTGATCACCAAGGACAACGCCGCCGTGCGCGTGGACGGCGTGGTGTTCTTCCAGGTCCTGGATGCGGCCAAGGCCGCCTACGAGGTGGCCAACCTGGAAGTGGCGATGATCGCCCTGGTGCAGACCAACATCCGTACCGTGATCGGTTCGATGGACCTGGATGAATCGCTCAGCCAGCGCGAGGTCATCAATGCCCAGCTGCTGAGCGTGGTCGACCATGCCACCAATCCCTGGGGCGTGAAGGTCAACCGCATCGAGATCCGCGACATCCAGCCGCCGCGCGATCTGCTGGACGCGATGGCGCGGCAGATGAAGGCCGAGCGCGAAAAGCGCGCGCAGATCCTCGAGGCAGAGGGTTCACGCCAGTCGGAGATCCTGCGCGCCGATGGCGAAAAGCAGGCCACCGTCCTGGAGGCCGAGGGCCGTCGCGAAGCCGCGTTCCGCGATGCCGAGGCGCGCGAACGCCTGGCCGAGGCCGAAGCGATGGCCACCAAGGTGGTGTCGGCGGCGATCGCCGAGGGTGACGTGCAGGCGATCAACTACTTTGTCGCGCAGAAGTACGTGGAAGCGTTCAAGGAACTGGCCAGTTCGCCGAACCAGAAGCTGGTGCTGATGCCGATGGAGGCCAGCGGGGTGATCGGATCGATCGCAGGCGTGGCCGAACTGGCAAAGCAGGCGCTGGCCAGCCAGGACAACAAGGCCGCGGGCAAGCGGCCGCCGCCGCTCGGAGGCTGACATGCGCTGGGAAGTCGTTGGTTGGGGCGCGTTGGCGCTGCTGCTGTTCGCGGCCGAAGCGCTGGCGCCGGGTGCGTTCATGCTGTGGATCGGCATTGGCGCGGCGGCCGTGTTCGTGCTGGTTGCGGTATTCAGCGACATTCCGCTGTTGTGGCAGGTGATCGCGTTCGTCCTGCTGAGCGTGGTGTCGATCCAGTGCTACCGGCGCTGGGGACGGCCGCGGGCACGGCCCAGCGATGCGCCGTTGCTCAACCGCCGCGCCGAGCAGCTGCTCGGCCGGGAGGTGGTACTGCAGCAGGGCATCGTCGATGGCCAGGGACGGGTCAGCATCGACGATGCGTCCTGGCCGGTGAGCGGCCCGGAGCTGCCGGCGGGTACGTGGGTGCGGGTGGTGGCGGTGCAGGGCAGCACGCTGCAGGTCGAGGCTGCGGGCCGCTCCCTGTAGAGCCGGGCCGCTTCGTGCGGGCGCCGGGCGTGGGCTCGGCGCTTGCGCTCCGGCGCTGCGGTGCGGCACGCCTGCGGGCGACCGATCTGGGATAATGGGGATTCTTGTTTCCTCTGCTGCCGGACCCGGTCATGACCCAGAAGACGCTGCTCAACGATACCCACCGCGCCCTCGGCGCCAAGATGGTCGATTTCGGGGGTTGGGACATGCCCATCCACTACGGCTCGCAGCTGGACGAGCATCATCTGGTGCGTCGCGACGCCGGCGTGTTCGACGTCAGCCACATGACCGTGGTCGACCTGCGCGGTGACCAGGTCAAGCCGTTCCTGCGTCGCCTGCTGGCCAACTCGATCGACAAGCTGAAGGTGACCGGCAAGGCGCTGTACTCGTGCATGCTGAATCCGCGCGGCGGTGTCATCGACGATCTGATCGTCTATTACCTGGACGAAGATTTCTTCCGCATGGTGGTCAACGCATCCACCCGCGAGAAGGATCTGGCGTGGCTGCGCGAGCAGGCCGCGCCGTTCGGCGTTTCGGTCGAGCAGCGTCCGGACCTGGCGATCCTCGCCGTGCAGGGCCCGAAGGCGCGCGACATCGTGATCGGCCTGGCCCGCGAAGCCGACCGTGCCGCGTTGACCAAGCTGGGGCGTTTCGCCGCCCTGCAGGCGCAGTCCGATGATGGCGTCGAGCTGTTCGTCGCGCGCACCGGCTACACCGGTGAAGATGGTTTCGAGATCCTGTTGCCGCAGGATGCCGTGGTCGCGTTCTGGAACCGCCTGCTGGCGGCAGGGGTGAAGCCGGCCGGCCTCGGCGCGCGCGACACCCTTCGCCTGGAAGCCGGCATGAACCTGTACGGCCAGGACATGGATGAAGAGATCAGCCCGTATGAAGCGGCGCTGGCCTGGACCGTGTCGCTGGACGAAGGCCGCGACTTCATCGGCCGCGACGTGCTGGAGGCGCAGAAGGCCGCCGGCACCGCGCGCCAGATGATCGGTCTGGTGATGGACGAGAAGGGCGTGCTGCGCCACGGCCAGGCGGTGACCACGGCCAGTGGCCAGGGCGAGATCCTGTCCGGCACCTTCTCGCCGACCCTGGCCAAGGGCATCGCCTTCGCCCGTGTGCCGGCCGGTGAGCTCGGCGAGGTCACCGTCGATATCCGCGGTCGGCAGGTGCCGGTGCGCGTGGTCAAGTTCCCGTTCGTGCGCGAAGGCCAGGCCCAGCCCGGCGTGCTCGCCGACGCCTGATCCGGACATGCCGGTCGTCACTGACAGCAGTGGCGGCCGGTTGGTTACACTAGCCCCGTTTTTTCCACCCCCTGCATATCTCTGGAGCAGTCCCATGAGCGAGATCCCCGGCGACCTCAAGTTCCTCAAGTCCCATGAGTGGGCCCGTGTCGAAGGCAATGGCCGCGTCACCGTCGGTATTTCCGACCACGCCCAGGGCCTGCTGGGTGACCTGGTCTACGTCGAACTGCCGGAAGTCGGCGCCGATGCCAAGGCCGGCGAGCAGATCGCCGTCGTCGAGTCGGTGAAGGCCGCCTCGGACGTCTACAGCCCGGTCAGCGGCAAGGTCGTCGAGGTCAACGCGGCGCTGTCCGACAAGCCGGAAACCATCAACGAAGATGCCTACGGCGAAGGCTGGATGTTCGTGGTCGAACTGACCAACGCCGAAGAGATCAACGACCTGCTCGATCCGGACGCGTACGCCGAAGCCCTGGAGAACGACGACCACTGAGTCGTCGCCTCCGGGTTCTGGAACGGCCACCTTCGGGTGGCCGTTTTTGTTTTGACGACCGCATCGGACTCATGCCGGCCGGTTCGCTGTGCGCCCTCGGTGCGGCATCAGCAGACAGACGAACGGTGCCGACAGGCGTGCGCAGTTTTGCGCAAATCCACGTTTCCGCCCCGCTCCGACGCAGTCGGATGTGAAAACTTTTCGCCCCCCGTTGCGGCCCCGTTGTGCTGGCGTTGGCCGCGGTGCCAGCAACCATCGGCGAAGCACGCGCACGCGCGCGGCGGCACTGCGCATGATTGCGCGGAGTGCTTATTTCAAGTGGTTTTTGTTCAACGTGTGCATTGGCGTTGGTCGCTGCGGCGTACGTGGTCAGCGCGTCAACCGCCATTGCAGGCCGTGCGTGCCGGCGGCGCAGGCGGTGTCCGGGATGGCGCGGATGTGAAAATTTTTCGCGGGGGTTGTTGACAGTAAAAAAAACCGTGATTAGGTTTCGCCTCAGCAGACCTTGCCTGCCCAACCGAGTGCGCAGAATCAATCGTCCGATGCGAAGCAGCCCCCTCAAGACCACCGCGACCCTGATGACGGTGGACACGGCCCCGCTTCCCCCGGAGAAATGCAAGGCACCTTCCGTTCCAGTGCCCGCTCCGCCGATCGAGGCGGGCATTGCCGCATCCGTAACGGCGCGCCTGACGCGCCGGCGGTCCCCGCACGCAGCATCCGCGGGTTTGATCCACCTGGGCGTTTCAACTCCCTATCACTGACGAGGAGCCATCCCATGGCAACCAAGAAAGCTGCGAAGAAAAAGCCCGCCGCCAAGAAGGCGGTGAAGAAGGTCGCGAAGAAGGCCGCTGCCAAGAAGGCAGTGAAGAAGGTCGCGAAGAAGGCGACCGCCAAGAAGGCAGTGAAGAAGGCGGCGAAGAAGGTCGCCAAGAAGGCCACTGCGAAGAAGGCAGTGAAGAAGGCGGCAAAGAAGGTCGCCAAGAAGTCCACTGCCAAGAAGGCCGCGAAGAAGGTAGCCAAGAAGGCCACCAAGAAGACCGCCAAGAAGGCAACGGCCCGCAAGCCTGCCAAGAAGGTCGCGAAGAAGGCCACTGCCAAGAAGGCCGTCAAGAAGACCGCCAAGAAGGCAGTGAAGAAGACCGCGAAGAAGGCCACCAAGAAGGCTGCCCCGAAGAAGGCGGCGAAGAAGGTTGCCAAGCGCAAGCCGGCCGCCCGCAAGAAGAAGGCCGCTCCGGTCGCTCTGCCGGCAACCCCGGCGCCGCTGATCTAAGTACTTCCCGATAGCCGCATCCTGAAACCCCTTCCCTGGCTGCCCAGCGGGGAGGGGGTTTTTTTATGGGGCCGCCTGTAGCGTCAAGCCATGCCCGACGGCTTTTCAAACGGTCGACGTTATCGGTGCGGCGCCGGTGGAAAGCGCTCCACCAGGAAATCCAGGAAGCTGCGCAGGCGGGTCGAACGGTAACGGTCGTGGGCGTAGACCACGTGCATCGGCCGACCGGCCTGGCCGTGTTCGGGGAACAGCTGCACCAGGCGTCCGGCGTCGACATCGGCGCCCAGCAGCAGCGTCGATTGCAGGACGATGCCCAGGCCATGCAGCGCCGCCGAACGCAGCGCTTCGCCATTGTTGATCTGCAGCCGCCCGTCGGGAACGCGGTCGAGCCCGCCAGCATCGCCCTGCAGCCACTGTGCCAGCGCGCTCGGTTCGAACGACAGGCACTGGTGCCGGGCAAGCGCCTGCACGCTGTGTGGCGTGCCATGCCGGGCCAGGTACGCGGGCGAGGCGCACATCATCAGGCGATAGGGCGCCAGCGCACGCGCAACCAGCACGGTGCTGTCGGCCAGCGTTCCGATGCGCAGTGCCGCCTCGAAGCCCTCTTCGGCCAGGTCGACCACACGATCGGTCAGCGTGGCTTCGACGCGGACATCCGGATGACGCGCCATGTACTCGGCCAGCGCCGGCACCAGCGCGTGTGTACCGAAGATCACCGGTGCACTGATGCGCAGCGTGCCCGCCGGTGAGAGCTGCTGGTGCTGCGCCTGCGCGTCGGTCTCCTCCACCAGGCGCAGGATCTCCCTGCAGCGCGTGTAGTAGTCCTCGCCGAATGGCGTCATGTGCTGGCGCCGGGTGGTACGGCTCAACAGCTGCATCCCCAGCCGGGCTTCCAGCGCACGCAGGTGCTTGCCCGCCATCGTCGCGGAGATCTCCATCGCCGCCGCGGCCGCACTGAGGCTGCCCTTGTCCACGATCAGCACGTAGACCTGCATGCTTTCCAGCAGGTTCATCTGACACCCCGGGTGTTGAATGCTGAAACCTGCGCGGAGTTTATCAATCAGGGGTGATCGTACAGCCTGTCCTGCACCGGCCGGATGCACCGGCCCCACTGACAGGAGACCCCCATGGACTTGAATCTTGCAGGCCGTACCGCACTGGTGACGGGCGCGGCCAGCGGCATCGGCGCCGCCGTCGCCAGGCAGCTGGCGGCGCAGGGCGTGCACGTCGCCATCACGTCGCGGCGCCAGGAACCGCTGCTGGCATTGGCCGCACGGATCGAAGCCGACGGCGGCGCAGCACCGGTCGTCGTGGCCGGCGATCTCACCGTTGCCGATGATGTCCTGCATGTCGCACAGGCATCGCGGGCCGCGTTGCAGCGCATCGACATCCTGGTCAATGCGGCGGGAGGCTCGCGTCCGACCACGGTGGACGCCGCTGACGAGGTATGGGACGAGGCGATCGCCCTGAACTTCTCCGCTGCGCGACGGCTGACCCAGGCACTGTTGCCGGACATGCAGGCGCGCCGATGGGGGCGAGTGATCAACTTCAGCGGTTCGATGGAGCCACGCGCGGTCAATGCCGCTACCGCGGCGAAGGCGGCACTGCATCTGTGGAGCAAGGGGCTGGCATCGGAGCTGGCCGGGCAGGGCATCACGGTGAATGCGATCGCGCCGGGGCGTATCAACAGCGCGCAGATCCTCGATCGCCTGCATCCCACCGAAGCCAGCCGGCGCGAGTTCATTGCGCGCAACATCCCCATCGGACGCTTCGGAGAGCCGGAGGAAGTGGCGCCGCTGGTGGCGTTCCTGGCCTCGCCGCTGGCTGGCTACATCACCGGTGCGGTGATCCCTGTGGACGGTGGCATGCACTACTTTGCGCACTAGCGCCGCGGAGCTGCAGCGCCGAACCCATGCTCGGCTGTTTTTCGCCACGATGCCGCTCGGCCGAGCGTGGCTCGGCTCAACACAACAACAAAAAGGGCGGCCCGCAGGCCGCCCTTCAGGCTCACGGTCGAGCCCGCCCGATCAGCGCGGCGAGGCGACCGCGCGATTGCCGGAGGCACCCTTGCCTTTGCGCTTGTCCTGCTGCGCCGGGCTCGCACCCTCGGCCATCAGGTTGTCGCTGCCAAAGTCGGTGTCCACATCCAGCCAGCGCTGCGCCGGCAGGCCCAGCGCGGAGTCGAGCACGGTCGGCAGCAGGCCGCTGGGCAGGCCGCTTTCGCCATTCCAGAGGATGGCGATGCCGAGGTCGCGTTCCGGCACCAGCGCGACCAGGCCGCGATAGCCCTGCACGGCGCCGGCATGGAACACCACGTCGTGGCCGGCGTAGTCGAACGTGCGCCATCCCAGGGCGTAGCCCGCCGAGTGCAGGCGCTCGCGACGCCACCCCGAACGCATTTCGCCCGGGGTGTTGATCAGGCTCGAATGCAGCGTGGCCAGCAGCGGGGCCGGCAGCACGTCGGGGCGATGGCCGGTATGGGCCAGCAGCCACTGCGCCATGTCACTGGCGCTGGCATTGACGCCGGCCGCCGGCGCCACGCGGTAATAGGTCGGCTTCGGCGTCAGCGAGACCCAGCCATTGCGGCTGCGCACGTGCGGACGCGCCCAGCGCGAGCTGGCCTGGATGCCGGCCAGGCCCAGGCTGGCATCGTTCATGCCCAGCGGCTTGAAGATGCGGCGCTCCACCGACTGCTCGTAAAAGCTGCCGGACGCGGCATAGACGACGTCGCCGATCAGGCTGAAGGCCACGTTCTGGTAGGCGTAGCAGTCGCCCGGCAGGCACTTGAGGCTGGTGTTGGCCAGCTTCTGGGTCAGCGCGTAGTACTCGGCGTTGCCTTCGATATCGCGGTCATAGGCGTTGTAGGGCAGGCCGACGCGGTGGCTGAGCACATCGGCCACGGTCAGCCGATCGGTTGCTTCCGGCGAGCTCAGGCGGAAGCCCGGCACGTAGTCGGTGACCTTGCTGTCCCAGCGCAGCGTACCGTCGTTGACCAGCAGGCCGGCCATGGTGCCGGCGAACGCCTTCGACAGCGAGGCCAGGCGGAACACAGTGTGCGCATCGACCGGCTGCGGATTGTTGACGTCGGTAACGCCATAGCCGCGCGCGCTGAGGATGCGGCCGCCCTGCACGATCGCCACCGCCATGCCCGGCACGCGCTCGCCATAGGTGAGCTGCTGCGCCATCGACTCGATGTTGGCGACGTTGAAGCCGGGGGCCGGCGCCTGCACATGCGGCACCAGCCCGGTGCGGTAGGCCGCTGGCTGGGTGTGCGGCACGGCGCTGGTGGCGGCCGATTCAATGTTGGCCGGCATCGGTGGCAACGCCGGCGGGGTCTGCGCGGTGGTGGACAAGGCAACGGGCATCAACATGCCCAGCAAACCGGTGGCCGCCGAACGGATCGGACGACGCAGGCTGTTCTTTTTCATCGGTTGGACCCGTGCGCGACTGCTGATGGCGATTCTAGCGCCGCTTTTCCTCTGTGCACAAACAAAGCGAAGATGAATGCGCATCTCGTTGAAAAAGTTGGAATTTTGACGCCCCGAAAGTGTGTCGGAACGTGTCGCCGCCGGGCTGCGTCCTGCGCCGTCGCAGGCGCCAGGACGGGGCACGCTGGCGCTGTTGCGGTGCATTGGCTAACGTACGCGCTTCACTGCCCCCCGGAGCCTGCCATGCCGCTGTCCAACCGCCGTCTGCGGGCGAGGGCCGCTGTGTGAGCGCGGCACCGGGCAAGGGGGCACTGCGCGGACTGACGACGGCGCTGCGCGAGTCGCCGGCGCTGTGGTGGTCGTTCCTGTACTTCTTCTGCCTGCTCAGCGGCTACTACGTGCTGCGCCCGGTGCGCGAGGCGATGGCCGCTTCCGCCGACCTGGAAACGGTGTTTCCGCCCGTGCTGATTGCCTGGTTCCAGAGCCATGGCATCGCATTGAAGGATTTCGTCCTGCAGTTCCTGTTCTCCTGCGTGTTCGTGATCATGCTGGTGCTGCAGCCGGTCTACGGCTGGCTGGTCAGCCGCTTCCCGCGGCGCGTGTTCCTGCCCGCGGTGTATGGCTTCTTCATCGTTACCCTGCTGGGCTTCTATGTCATGTTCGACAGCGGCGTGCCGGGCCGCGGCATGGCGTTCTTCTTCTGGATCACGGTCTTCAACCTGTTCGCGGTGGCGGTGTTCTGGAGCTTCATGGCCGACGTGTTCTCCAACGCGCAGGCACGCGCCTTCTACGGCTACATCGGCGCGGCAGGCACCCTCGGGGCCTTCCTCGGCCCGATCATCACCAGTGCGCTGGTGCAACGCGTGGGCATCGCCAACCTGATGCTGGTCTCGGCCGGTTTCCTCGCCATCTGTCTGTTGAGCATCTGGCGGCTGCGGCACTGGGCGGTGCTGCGCGAACGCGAGCAGCAACTGGTGTCCGGCGAGCAGCCGATGGGCGGCAGCGTACTGGATGGCCTGAAACTGATCGTGCGCGAGCCGCTGCTGCGCTGGCTGGCGGTGATGGTGGTGTTCGGCGTGGGCGTCGGCACGCTGTTGTACAACCAGCAGGCCAGCATCGTGCGTGCGGCCTTCACCGACCCGGCGGCCAGTACCGCGTTCTTCTCGCGCATCGACCTGGCGGTGAACGCGCTGGCGCTGCTGATGCAGCTGGGCCTGACCCGCTGGCTGCTGTCGCGCCACGGCATCGCGCCGGCGCTGCTGGTTCCCGGGTTTGCGATCCTGCTCGGTTTCTCGGTGCTGGCCGCCTCGCCGATGCCGCTGATGGTCGCGGTGGTGCAGGTGATGACCCGCGCCAGCGAATTCGCACTGGCCAAGCCGGCGCGCGAGACCATCTACACGCGCGTCGACCGGCAGTGGCGCTACAAGGCCGGTGCGGCGATCGACACCGTGGTCTACCGCGGCGCGGACCTGAGCTTCGCGTGGCTGCACAAGGGCCTGTCCCTATTCGGATCGCACGTCGTGTTCATCGGTGGCGTGGTGGTGGCCGCGTGCATGACCGCTGCCGCATTCGGCGTGCTGCGCGAAGAACAGAAACTGCCGCGCGACCGTTGATTTGCCGGGGTCAGAGCCCTTTCCCGCGGGGAAAGGGCGCTGACCCCATTCTCCTTCCCTGTCCAAGGAACTGCCCATGTACTGGATCGCACTCGCCCTGACCCTGCTCGTCGCCCTGCTGCACGTCTATTTCCTGGTGCTGGAGATGTTCCTGTGGACCCGCCCGCTGGGCCTGAAGACCTTCCGCAACACGCCGGAGAAGGCGGAGACCACGCGCGTACTGGCGGCCAACCAGGGCCTGTACAACGGCTTCCTGGCAGCAGGCATCGTGGTGGGGCTGGTGATCGGGCAGCCGGTGCTGGTGACGTTCTCGCTGGCCTGTGTGGTGGTGGCGGGGTGCTATGGCGCGTACAGCGTGAGCCGGCGCATTTTCATGATCCAGGCGGTGCCGGCGATCCTGGCGCTGGTGTTTCTCGCGCTGGCGTAGTTTCCAGCCAACGGCGCAGCCCCTCGTGGGTTGGTCGCGGAATGCGGGTCGTGGATCTGGCCGGGCGGATGGGCTGGGCAGGGGACGCCGTAAACCCGTCCCTGGGGGCTTGGCCGCGGCATCCATGCCGCGGACACCCCTGCCCAGCCCATCCGCCCGACCCCGGACAGTTTCCGTGTGCGGCCAGCCCACGGAGAAGAAAAAGAAGATCAAGGGCAACAGCGGGTCGCTGCGCTCGTGGGTTCGGCGCGCATGAAAAAAGCGGCCGAAGGGCCGCTTTTGCTTTTGCTTTTGCTTTTGATCTTTTTTTTCTTCCGTGGGTGGACGCCACAGAGATCTGTCAGAGGCTGGGGGCGGTGGGTTCGCGGGGGTGTCCGCGGCATGGATGCCGCGGCCAAGCCCCCAGGGACGGGTTCACGGCGTCCCCCTCGAATCCACCGCCCCCGGCCCCCACCGGAAACCAGCGCTTTCCGCGATCAACCGTCCACCCACGAGGGGCTGCGCCGTTCGCCGGAACACTACTTCGCCGGCGACATCCACATGTCGATGACCGCGCTGAACACCTCCGTCCCTGCGCGGTCGCGCACGCTGACCGTCACCGGCAGCGCATACCCCTCGGCCGCAACGACAATCGGCTGTGCCGGCAGCGCGACCGCCTGCAGCGTGCCCCGTGCCTTGGCCAGGTACTGCACCTGCATTCCCTTCGGAATCCAGCGCATCCCCTTCGGCAGCGATGCATCGACCATCAACCCGGCGGTCAGTTCGGCCAGGTTGCACATCGCGATCGCGTGCACCGTGCCGATGTGGTTGCGCACCCTGCGGCGGTCGGCCAGCGTGCCTTCGCAGCGGCCGTGTTCCAGGCGGGTGATGCGTGGCGCGATGCTGGCGAAGTAGGGCGCCTTGAAACACACCGCGCGCGAGAACAGCCAGTTGCCGGCAGGCCAGCGCTGCAGGCGGTTGTAGAGCGAGAGCAGGGGCGTGGACATGGTGGGTATTCCGGTCGGCGGATAAAGCGACGGCGGGCCGAGGCCCGCCGTCGAGGCAACGCGTGTCGCGGGCGATCAGGCGGCCTGCGAATGCGGATCCTTGTGCTGGCGGTCGTAGTAGCTGGCCGCGCGCAGTTCGTGGGTGTCGAAGTCGTCCACGGTGATGGTGTCCAGGGTCAGCGTGCGCAGCTCTTCCAGCAGGCTGCGCTCGTCCTGGGTGATCACGCCCTCGGCCACGGCTTCGTCCAGCTGGCTCTTGAAGTCCAGCGCCTCGATGCCCTTGCTCTTCAGCGCCTTCAGGAACTTGCGCTCCACCGGCTCGGCCATGATCGCCTTGCTCAGGTAGCTGTTGATGCGGCCACCCGGGTTGTTCTCGCAGGGGGTCAGGAACACGCCACTGGCCAGGCGGTCGCGGGCTTCGTTCGGCGCCATCAGCAGGGCGGCGACGCGGCGGCTCAGGCGGTCGCCCGGAGCCTCGGCACGACGGCCCAGCGGGAAGATCAGCGCCCACATCAGCCAGCCGATCGGACGGATCGGGAAGTTGCGCAGCGCGGCCGACAGCGACTCTTCGATCTTGTGCACGCTGTCATGGAAGGCCCAGGCCAGCAGCGGCTGGTCGGCCTGCGGCGCGCCTTCGTCGTGGTAGCGCTTGAGCATGGCGCTGGTCATGTAGACGTGGCTCAGCACATCGCCCAGGCGGCCGGACAGCGATTCCTTGAACTTCAGCTTGCCGCCCAGGGTCATCATCGAGATGTCGGCCATCAGCGCCAGGTTGGCCGAGTAGCGGTCCAGCTTGCGGAAGTAGCGGCGGGTGTAGGCGTCGCCCGGGGCGGCACCGAAGCGCGCGCCGGTCAGGCCGAACCAGAACGAACGCACGGCATTGGAGATGCCGAAGCGGATGTGGCCGAACAGGCTGCGGTCGAACTCCTGCAGGCCGGCGCGGGTATCCGGATCCTGCGCGGCCTTCATTTCCTTCAGCACCCACGGGTGGCAGAGGATCGCACCCTGGCCGAAGATCAGCAGGCTGCGGGTCATGATGTTGGCGCCTTCCACGGTGATCGCGATCGGCGCGGCCTGCCAGCTGCGGCCGGCGAAGTTGCGCGGCCCCAGGATGATGCCCTTGCCGCCGATCACGTCCATCATGTCCGAGATCACTTCGCGGCTCATGGTGGTGCAGTGGTACTTGGCGATGGCCGACGGCACCGACGGCACGTCGCCACGGTCGACCGCGGCAGCGGTGGCCTGCGACAGTGCGCTGATCTTGTAGGCCTTGCCGCCGATGCGGGCCAGTGCTTCCTCGACGCCCTCGAAGCGGCCGACCGACAGGCCGAACTGCTTGCGGATGCGGGCGTAGGCGCCGGTGACGGCAGCACCGGCCTTGGCACCACCACTGGCGGTGGACGGCAGGGTGATCGAGCGGCCCACGGCCAGGCACTCGTTGAGCATGTTCCAGCCCTTGCCGGCCATGGCCGCGCCGCCGATCAGCTGGGTCAGCGGAATGAACACGTCCTTCCCGCGGATCGGGCCGTTCTGGAACGTCGAGTTCAGCGGGAAGTGGCGACGGCCGATCTCAACGCCGGCGGTGTCGCGCGGCAGCAGGCCCAGGGTGATGCCGATGTCGCGGGTGTCGCCGATCAGGCCATCCGGGTCATACATGCGGAAGGCCAGGCCGATCAGCGAAGCGACCGGGGCCAGGGTGATGTAGCGCTTGTCGAAGGTCAGCTTGACGCCGAGCACCTGCTCGCCGTTCCACTCGCCCCTGCAGACAATGCCGTAGTCCGGAATCGAGGTGGCATCGGAGCCGGCGAACGGACCGGTCAGGCCGAAGCAGGGCACTTCACGGCCATCGGCCAGGCGCGGCAGGTACTGGTCCTTCTGTTCCTGGGTGCCGTAATGCACCAGCAGTTCACCCGGGCCCAGCGAGTTGGGCACGCCGACGGTGGAGCTGACCACCGAGGACACCGAGGCCAGCTTCTGGATCACCTTGTGGTGGGCCAGCGCGGAGAAACCCAGGCCGCCGTATTCCTTCGGGATGATCATGCCGAAGAACTTGTTCTTCTTGATGAAGGCCCACAGCTCCGGCGGCAGGTCGGCATGGACGTGGGTGATTTCCCAGTCGTTGACCATCGCGCACAGCTCTTCCACCGGGCCGTCGAGGAAAGCCTGCTCTTCGGCGGTCAGCTGCGGCTTGGGGTAGTTGAGCAGGATGTTCCAGTCCGGATCACCGGTGAACAGTTCGCCCTCGAAACCGACCGAACCGGTTTCCAGCGCGATGCGCTCGGTCTGCGACAGCGGCGGCAGCACCTTGCGGAACACCTTCATCATCGGGCCGGTCAACAGCGGCTTGCGGATGAACGGCAGCAGCAGCGGCACGGCGATGACGGCCAGCACCGCTGCGGCAACGATCGTGGCCGTCTGGTTGACGTAGGGAATGAACCAGCAGGCGACCAGCAGGGCCACGCTGATCAGCGTCCAGGTAACCAGCCGCATGCGGTGGTAGGCGACGAACGCGCCTGCCAGCAGCAGGGCGAGGAAGGGAAGAACGATGCTCATGAGCGTGCTCCGGTGACGTGCTCGTTTGTGGCGGACGAAGCCGCAGCGTCCGCTGCGGGCAACACGTCCAGATAGTCCAACACAGTAGCGGTAAAGGCGTCGTTGTCATCGCCGGCGACCATGTGCGTGGCCTGCGGCAGCTGTACATGGCGAGCATGCGGCGCCAACGCCAGGAATTCGGCCACGGTCTGTGGCGTGACCAGGTCGCTGCGGCCGCCACTGACCAGCAGCAGCGGGCACTTCACCTGGCGCGCAGCGTCGGCCAGCGCATCCTGATGCTGCTCGCTGTCGCGAGCCAGTTCGGCCACCAGGCGCGGATCCCAGTGCCAGCGCCAACGCCCGTGGCCGTCCTCGCGCAGCAGCGCACGCAGCGACTGCTCGGATTTCCGCGGACGGTGCGGCATGTAGGCCGAGATCACGTCGGCGGCCTGGGTCAGCGAGGCGAAGCCGTCGGGATGGGCGGTCATGAAGGCGAGGATGCGCTCGACACCGGCGGTATCCCAGCGCGGGGTGATGTCGACCAGCACCATCGCCGAGAACAGCCCCGGCCAGCGCGACTCGGCCAGCAGCCCGAACAGCCCGCCCATCGAGGCGGCAACCAGTACCGGCGGGCGCGGCTGTTCACCGGCCAGCACGATCAGGTCGTCGGCGAACTGTTCGCCGTGATAGGGCAGGTCGGCGCCATTCCAGTCGGAATCGCCATGGCCGCGCGCGTCGTAGGCCAGCGTCTGCAGGCCGGCCGCGTTCAGTGCGCGGGCGGTGGCATTCCAGGCGTGGCGGGTCTGGCCGAAGCCATGCGCGAACAGCACCCGGCCGCGCCGGCCATGGTCGCTTACGGTCGCCGCCAGGCGAGCGCCATGGGCGGCGTCCAGGCGCAGGTCATGAAACGCAGCGGGAGTTGGGGACGTAACCATACTTGCTAGTATGGATCGCTTCCGAGGGATGTCAATACTGCAGGGTATGGTGCGTTGCGCAAGGTGCCTGGAGAGGGGCTCACGGGACCCTGTGACGGTTTCGACCGCAACCGCGTACTGCAACGAACCCCGGCGTATGGTTAAATCAGTCCATGAATCAACCTGACGCTTCCGCCGGCGAACCGCGCGCCGGCCGCAACAGCCGCCTGAGTGCCGAAGACTGGGCCCAGGCGGCCCTCGATCTGATTGCTGAACAAGGTGTCGGCGCCGTCGCGGTGGAGCCCCTGGCTCGGCGACTGGGTGTCACCAAGGGCAGTTTCTACTGGCATTTCCCCTCGCGCGACGCATTGCTGCAGGCGGCACTGGAACGCTGGGAGCTGTTTGAGCAGGAACAGGTATTCGGCAGCCTGGAAGACGTGCCGGACCCGCGCGTGCGCCTGCGCCAGCTGTTCCAGATGGTGGCGCATGAAGTGCAGCCGCACATCATCTACAGCGAATTGCTGAAGGCGCTGGACCATCCGATGGTGCGGCCGGTGATCGACCGGGTCTCGCAGCGTCGCCTCGACTATCTGGTCGCCTCGTTCCGACAGGCCGGCCTCAGCTCGACCGATGCACGCCATCGAGCGCGCCTGGCCTATGCCGCCTACGTCGGCTTCCTGCAGTTGTCGCTGCAGCTGCAGCAGCCCAAGCAGGCGCGCGAGGACTTCGAAGCGTACGTCGAGCATCTGATCGAGACGCTGATTCCGAACGGATGAGCGCCCCGGGATCAGCGTGAACAAGGACCGCGGCGATGCCGCGGTTTTTTTTCAGGCGGCGCAGCCCCTTTCCAGGCGGCATAACGAACAACGGCCCCGTGCGGGGCCGTTGCGGCATCAGCTGATCGGAGTACCGATCAGAACTTCTGCTTGTACTGCATGTAGATCAGGCGACCGATGTCGTAGCCGCCGTAGTAGGAGTACTGCGAGTTCGGCGCCGAGTACATCTGCGGGCCGTAGTGGTCGAACACATTGCGTGCACCGACCGCGATGGTCGCATTCCACGGCGCGTTCCAGGAGACCTGGACGTCGTGGAAGGTGGTGGCGCCGCGCTTGTTCTGCGCCTGGTTGCGGGCCGGATCCGGCGAGCCGTAGTCAGGCAGCGAGCACTCGGTGGCGTAGTAGCAACGCTCCTTCACGCTGGAGAAGTAGCGGGTGCCCCAGGTGATGCCGAAGTCGCCGAATTCCCAGCCAACGGTCAGGTTCGAACGCAGGCGGAAGTTGCTGCCGAAGCCATTGTAGATCTGCACCGGGGAGTCATCATTGGCCGTCTTCAGGACGTTCTTGGTGACGTAGGTGTTCTGCAGGTTGAAGTTGAAGCTGCCCCAGGTGTCGGTCGCATAGCGGTAGCTTGCATCGAAGTCGAAGCCTTCGGTTTCGATGAAGCCGGCGTTGCGGCTGCCGTAGGTCAGGTTGTTGACGTAGCCGAGCGTGGCGTCACGGGTGAAGGTGCTGCAGCGCTCAGCAATGCCCAGAACGTAGCAGTCGTTCAGCTGATCCGTCGGGGTATCGGAAACGATCGTGTTCTCGATCTTGATGTTGAACCAGTCCAGGCTCAGGTTCAGGCCCGGGGCGAAGGTCGGGCTCCAGACCAGGCCAACGGTCTTGGACTTGGACGTTTCCGGAGTCAGGTTCGGATTGGAGCCGGAGGTGAACGGCACCGGGCTCTGCTCATCCGGGCCTTCCGCCGGGACGTAACCCTGCTTCAGCTGGCGGAAGTTCGGGGCCAGTGCACCCAGGGCGGCAGCGCATCGCTGGGCCGTGGCGGCATCGGTTGCGGCCAGACCGAACGAGGTATCGCACGGATCGGTGAAGTACTCGAAGGACTGCGAGCTGCCGCCGTACAGGTCGGCGATGGTCGGCGCGCGGAAGCCCTCGGAGTAGGTCGCGCGGACCAGCAGCTGATCGATCGGGCGCCACTTCAGGCCGAACTTGCTGTTGGTCGTGTTGCCGAAGGTGCTGAAGTCGGAGAAGCGGGTGGCTGCGCTCAGGCTCAGTTCCTTGGCACCGGGCAGGTCGGCCAGGATCGGTACGTTCAGCTCCAGGTACACTTCATTGACGTCGTACTTGCCGCCGGTCGGGCCAGCCGCCAGGTCGGTGGAGTAACCCGACTGCGACAGCGCGTCCGGATTGAAGTTGCCCTTCTCTTCGCGGTACTCGTAACCCAATGCGAAGCCCAGGTCGCCTGCCGGCAGGGTCAGGATGCTGCCCGCGATGTTGGCGTAGTAGGACGTCATCGTGGTTTCGCCGACGTTGTGCGTCGTCGGGAACAGGAACTGCTGCAGGTCCGGATTGCCGGTCAAGCCGCCATCACCGGTGCGGCCGAACGGAATGGCCGGGTTCCACGGAATGCAGCCGCCGGCGCCGGGGCCGTAGGCCGGGTTGGTGCCCGCAGCCAGGCCCGCAGCGGTTCCGCACTCCACGCGGCCGGTTGCCGGGTTGTAGAACGAGGCCCCGGTGGCGGCGTTGGCCGCCAGGACGTTGTAGTTGCCGGTCTGGCTCTGGTTGTTTTCGGAGTTCTGGTAGAGGTAGCCGGCTTCCCAGTCGAAGTACTTGTCCTTGAACTGGAACGAGCCCTGCAGCGCGCCGCTGAAGCGGAACGTCGTCAGCTTGTTGTTGGAAACGCGCGGCACTTCCCAGCCACGGCGGACATACGCCATGTCCTGGCCGAACGGGTTGTAGTAGCTGTCGGCCGACCAGATGGAACCGAGGTTGGCGTAGGCTTCGGACTGCAGCGGGTAACCGGCCACCTGCGCTTCCGATTCGCGGCGGGTGTACAGCAGGTCACCGCTGAAACGGACATTGTCGGTGAGGTCGTACTGCAGGTTGGCGAATACGCTGCGACGCTTGGTCGGGGTCAGCAGCTGCATCTGCTGGTTGGAGTTGCTCACGTCACCGGTGATCGGGGTCAGGTCGGTTTCGTGGAAGTCCGCCGCGTTGTACGGATTGCCGCCGCGATTGAGGGTGAGCGACGGTGCGTCCGGATCGGTCGGGTCGTACACCGAGCCCCACTGGCTGACCGAGGTCCAGCCAGCGGTCGGATGGCGATTGGTGCGCGACGATTCAGAGAACCAGCGGTCCTTGGCCCACACCGCCTTTTCGTTGGAGTACTCGGCACCGATGGTGATCGAGCCGCGATCGCCGGTGAAGCCGGCCACGAAATCGGCGCTCTGCTTCTGGCCGTCGCCTTCACTGTACTGCCCGGTGTAGGCGTTGACTTCCAGGCCTTCGAAGTTCTTGCGGGTGATGATGTTGATCACGCCGGCCATGGCGTCGGAACCGTACACCGAGGAAGCGCCGTCCTTCAGCACGTCGATGCGCTCGACGATGGCCGACGGGATCTGCGACACGTCCTGATAGCCGCTGACGCTGGCGCCGAGGCGCTTGCCATCGACCAGGATCAGGGTGCGCTGTGCACCCAGGTTGCGCAGGTCGATGTAGTAGCCGCCGACCATTTCACCGGAGGACAGCGGTTCGGAACGGCTGATGGCCGGGCTGCCGGCGGCAGAAATGTTCTGCAGCACGTCAGCGACCGTCTTGAAGCCGCTCTTTTCGATGGTGGCGCGGCTCAGGCTCAACACCGGCTGTGCCGTTTCGGTATCGACCTGGCGGATGCGCGAACCGGTGACCTCGATACGGTCGAGGTTGGTGGCTTCCTGGGCGTGGGCCGTTGCGGTGGTGGCACCGGCAACAAGCGCGATCACAACTGCGTCACGCAGCTGGCTGGACTTGAGTTTCATTGGCTCTCTCTCTCCAAGAAATCTTGGCTGGGGTTAATGCCCGGCGGGGGAGCGAAAAAGCGCTCCCAAATCGCGAGGCTGACCCGATAGTAACGGGCGTTCGCCAAGAATTAAAGCTGTGTTAATCCAGACTGTGATTCTGGTAAAAATCAACTTTTCCCAACCCAGTCAAAGAGTTGCTGGCAGGGTCAATTCGTCATGCCTCGTTTGTTAACAAGGAATGATGAAAAAAGTTTCCGTTGTTATGTATCCGAGTATTTCGGCGCGTTGTGTTTCATTTCCCAGCGACCATTGCGAACGCGTCTTTGTGCGTCCGGCACGCACATGCAAAGGGCGCCTTTCGGCGCCCTCGGGTCTGTCGCTGCACAGCGTGACTGCCGGGATCAGAGATCCTGTTCGTAACGGACATACGGCACGGTGCCGTCGTCGTTGCTTTCATTGCGCGGGGAGAACGGGTTCTTGCCGCGGCTGATCACGTTCTCGGCGCCGACGGTGAGCTGGCCCGACCACGGGGTCCGCCAGGTCAGGCCGATGCCCAGGCCTTCCCACTTGCCGGGCTTGCCCGGGACGTCGACCACGCGGCCGATGATGCTGCCGGTGAAGTTGCCGTAACCGGCACCGAGGCTCAGGCTCTTGCTGTCCCAGCGATCGACGAGGGCCGGCGAGGCGTCGGCCAGCGGGACCAGGCGGGCCTTGGCATAGGTGCCGGCGATGGACACGAAGCCTTCGCGCCCGATGTTCTTCTGCGCGAACACGGTCAGATCGTTCTGCTCGGCACGCAGGGAGGGCGTCTTGTTCGGGCCCGACAACCAGGCCGGCAGGGTTTCACGGCCGGTGCCGGCGGTGATGCCCAGGCGGCTGTTGCCACGGTTCAGTGCCGCAGTGCCGGTGAAGCGGCGGCTGTTGAGGTCATCGTCGTCGCCCAGGCTGGCCAGCATGCAGTGGCTGGCCAGTCCGCTGATGCTGGTGCCGCTGCTGCTGTTGCAGAGCAGGCCCAGCGAATCGCCGGACGACAGGCCAAAGGCCGCGTCCAGGGAATTGCGGCCGAAATGCCAGCGGGCGCCGGCCGCCTGTTCGCCGGTCGGCTCCAGGTACAGCAGCGCCTCCACCTTGCCGCTGCCCTTGTTCCATACCGGCAGCACGGTGCGGGTGTCCTTGCTCTGCGCATGCGCGCCCGTGATCGCGCCAAGGGCGATCAGCAGGGCCAGCGGTAGACGCAGGAAGGTACGCATCGGACCAGTTCAGACAGGGACAGACAACGGAAGTTCCCGTGGGGACGGGAACTTGATCCTAGGGTGTTTATGAATTCTTAACAAGCCTTGATCCTCCCCAGGTACAAGACTGCCGTTCATTGAAGCCGTTCAGGCGCCGGTACAGCCCCCTGGGCGCCGTGGAACAGTATGCCGAACTCCGTCAATGGAAAGTGATACTCACGCCCGCAGAATTCGCAACGCACCTCGACCGCGCCGGTGTCCTCGGCGGCCGCACGGGCTTCTTCCTCGCCCAGTGACTGCAGCATGCCGGCCACCCGCTCGCGCGAGCAGGAGCAGGCGAAGGACAGGGGCTTGCTGCCCAGCAGTTCCGGCCGCTCTTCGTGGAACAGGCGGTGCAGCAGCGCTTCGGCCGGGGTGGCCAGCAGTTCGGCCTTGCCCAGGGTTTCGAACAGGGCGCTGGCACGCGCCCAGCCGTCCTCGTCGCCTTCGTCGCCCGGCAGCTTCTGCAGCAGCAGGCCGGCGGCGCCGTTGCGGTCGGCGGCCAGCAGCAGGCGGGTCGGCAGCTGTTCGGACTGGCGGAAATAGTCTTCGAAGGCCTCGTCCAGTTCCGGCGCGGCCAGCGCAACCAGGCTCTGGTAACGCTGCGGCTCACGCGGATCCAGGCCGGGGTTCTCGATGGTGATGGCGAGGATGGCGTCATCGCCGAGGCTGGACAGGTCACGCGGCGCATCGGCGCCCTCGCTGAGCTGGGCGATACCGCGCAGCGTGCCAGCGGCGGTGCATTCGGCGAACAGGGTGCGCAGCGCGGTGCTGCTGCGCAGCTGCACCGACAGGCGGCCGTCGATCTTGGTGTGGCCGGTGAACAGTGCCGAAGCGACGCACGCCTCGCCGAGCAGTTCGGCAGCGGCGTCCGGGTACGCCGCGTGGGACAGGATTTCCTGCCAGGTGGCCTGCAGGTGCACATGCACGCCGCGGACGCCGGCGGCGGGGAGCAGGAAGCGGATCAGGGAATCGGGGTTGGCGGTCATCGGCTCACATCGCGCGTAAACGAGGGCGGTTGCCGGATAATGCGCCGACAACCAGACAGAAGAAGGATGCACCAGTAATGGGGGCAGCGGGAGAGCAGCACAAGGTAGAGGCGGCGGCCACCGCGCCGCGCCGGCGGCGCTGGCGCTGGAAGCGGCTGCTGTGGCTGCCGGTGCTCCTGGCTGCTTTCAGCTGCCTGCAGGTACTGGTACTGCGCTTCATCGACCCGCCGGTGTCCACGGTGATGCTGTGGCGCTACGGCGAGGCGCTGGGCGAGGCGGACTGGTCCTATCGGCTGCATTACCAGTGGCGCGACCTCGACCAGATGGCGCCGAGCCTGCCGATCTCGCTGGTGGCCGCCGAGGACCAGCGCTTCCCCGACCACAACGGCTTCGACCTGCAGGCCATCGAAAAGGCCCGCGATCACAACGCCAGGGGCGGGCGCCTGCGCGGCGCCAGCACGATCAGCCAGCAGGTGGCCAAGAACCTGTTCCTGTGGCAGGGCCGCAGCTGGATACGCAAGGGCCTGGAAGTCTGGTACACGGTGCTGATCGAGGCGCTGTGGCCGAAGGAGCGGATCCTGGAGATGTACGCCAACATCGCCGAGTTCGGTGATGGCGTGTACGGGGCACAGGCGGCGGCGCAGAAATTCTGGGGCAAGGACGCGGCCCGGCTGAGCCCGGCCGAGAGTGCGCGCCTGGCTGCGGTACTGCCGGCACCGCGGCGCTACAACGCGGCCGCGCCCGGGCCTTACGTGCAGCGGCGTGCCGCCTGGATCCAGCGCCAGGCGCGCCAGCTGGGGGGCGCGTCCTACCTGTCGGAGGACTGAGGCGCATACGGCGTGATCGTCATGCGACCGGCCGCGTGCGTGCCGGCAACGTACAATCCGGGCATGACCCGCGAACGGCTCACCTTCGTCATCGCCGCCTACAACGAGGCCCTGGCACTGCCGCTGCTGCATCCGCGGCTGTGCGCGGTGCTCGACGGCATGCCCGACATCGAGGGTCACATCCTCTATGTGGACGACGGCAGCCACGACGGCACCTGGGAGGTAATTGCCGGGCTTGCGCAGGCCGATGCGCGCGTATCGGCGCTGAAGCTGTCGCGCAACTTCGGCAAGGAAGCGGCGCTGACGGCGGGACTGGACCTGGTGCACGAAGGCGCGGCGATGATCCTGGATGCCGACGGCCAGGACCCGCCGGAGCTGGTGCCGCAGTTCGTCGCCCGCTGGCGCGAGGGCCATGACAACGTCTACGGCACGCGCATGGCCCGCGATGGCGAGGCCTGGATCAAGCGCGCCACGGCAGCCATGTTCTATCGGGTGATGGGCCGCCTGTCGCGTACACCGATTCCGGCCGACACCGGGGACTTCCGCCTGCTGTCGCCGCGCGCGCTGAGCGCCCTGCGTGGAATGCGTGAGCGCCACCGCTTCATGAAAGGGCTTTTCAGCTGGGTCGGATTCAAGCGGATCGCCGTGCCCTATCACCGCCACGCGCGCGTGGCCGGCACCAGCAAATTCAGCCTCTGGCGGCTGTGGAATTTCGCGCTGGAGGGCATCACCGGGTTCTCCACCGTGCCGCTGCGGGCGGCCACCTACCTGGGGCTGGCAACGGCAGCGGTCGCCTTCCTGTTCGGCCTGTGGGTGATCGTCAAAGCGGCGCTGTATGGCGACCGGGTGGCGGGCTGGCCGACGATGATGGCGGTGATCCTGTGCCTGGGTGGGGTGCAGCTGATCGCGCTGGGCCTGATCGGCGAGTACCTGGGGCGGCTTTACGAAGAGTCCAAGCAGCGGCCGCTGTACCTGGTTGACGCCTGGCTAGCATCCGCCGTGGCAGACTCGGCCCTGCAACCCACCCTCGGAGGGCAGGCAGATGACCACGGTACGGCAACTGTTGGACGGCAAGTCTCCTGAAGTACATGCGGTCGCGCCGGAAGCGGCGGTGATCGATGCGATCCGATTGATGGCGGAAAAAGGCATCGGTGCGGTGCTGGTGATGGACGGGCCGAAACTGGTCGGGATCCTGTCCGAGCGTGATTACGCGCGCAAGATCGTGCTGCGCGATCGTTCGTCGCGGGATACCGCGGTGGCGGAGATCATGACGGCACAGGTGGTGACGGTGTCGCCGGGCGAGCAGGTGGAGCACTGCCTGCAGCTGGTGACCGACTACCGCATCCGCCACCTGCCGGTGGTGGAGGGCGCGCAGGTGCTGGGGGTGATCTCCATCGGCGACCTGGTGAAGTCGGTGATCGATGCGCAGCGGCGGGAGCTGGACCAGCTGCAGCAGTACATCGTGGCGGGGTGAGTTTTCGCTGGCGGGCCTGCGGCCCGCCGGCCCGCCAACAGCAAGTGCAGAAGCAGAAGCAGCGCCTTCCTGATACGTCGGAGAGGCAGAGGGCATGGGCGTGCAGGACACGCCGCAAGTACGTCCCTGTAGGCTCGATGGCGCCATCCATGGCGCCAACGGTCCTGCACGCCCCTGCCCTCCGCCTCTGGAAACATTTCCGCGAGCGCGGTGCGTACATGCGCTGTGCCTCGCCTTTGGTAGCCGCCAACCTTGGTTGGCAACAGCTTTTGACTTTGCTTTTTTTTTTGACTTTGAATTTCGCTCTCGTTCCGCGCGCGCAGGAAACTGTCCGGAGCCGGAGCAAGGCGGCAGGCAGGACCGTGAGGCGCATGGATGCGCCGACCGAGCCTACAGGGACGTATTTACGGCGTGTCCTGCCTGTCGCCTTGCTCCGGCTCTACGCGCGGGAAAGGAGGCGCCGCGAACAACGCTGTAACCCTACTTCGCATACTGCCCACCGCAGTCGGCGTCCTTGCCCGGCCCCAGTTCGATCGTTGCCAACAACGCCGCTGGCGGGGCAATGCTGCCCAGCGCCAGGGCCACCGCACCGCGGATGCCCAGCGCCTTGAAGTCCGGGCGGAACGACGGGTCCTTGAACGTACCGGCGATGTGCAGCGGCGAGCGCAGCACCAGGATGCTCTTGTCCTTCGGGCGCGGTTTCAACAGCAGGTCCAGGGTCTCGTCGCGCAGGCTCACCGTGCCTTCGCCGATGAGGATCGTGTCGGTGGTGTCCACCGCCAGTGCCTGGCTGGTCATCAGGCCGTCGCGCACGCCGAAGTCGGCGAAGGCACACCGCAGGGGAATCTGCTTGTCGCCGGTCACCAGGAATTTCAGCGACTCGGTGATGTCCAGGCCGGCCAGCTCCATCACGAGGTTGCCGACATGGCCGCGGCCCATCGCCAGGCCGACCTTGCCGCTGCTGCTGCCGAGCATTGCCGCGATCGAATTGCCACGGCCGCTCAGGTCCACTTCGCCGCCGATGCCGCCCTTGGCCTGCTCGGCCAGCTTGGCGTCGGGGAACAACTGGCCCAGCTGCACGCCGCGCACGCTGGCCTTCAGTGCGGTGCTGATCTGCGGTTGCCGCGCGTCCATGCGGACCGTGCTGCGGATATCGCCGCCGGCGACGCCGAAGTTCAGCGGGTCCAGCCGCAGCAGGCCGTCATCCAGCAGCAGGTGCGCATCCATGTCATCCAGCGGCAGCGACGGAGCGTTGATGCGATGGGCTTTCCAGCGCACGTCGGCGTCCATCGCCCGCAGCTTGCCGAGGTTGTAGGGCGTATCGGGCAGCACGCGCGGGCGGGCAGCCACCCGCGCCGCCTCGGCCTTCTGCTCCGCATTGGCGGTTTCGCCACCGCCGGTCTTTGGCGGGGCGCCAACGAAGCCGGCCAGGTCATCGAAGTCCAGGCGCCTGGATTCCAGCGTGGCGGTCAATCGCGGGCGAGCGCCGCCCACGTCGAACTGCAGATTGCCACCCAGGTCGCTGTCGCCGACCTTGCCGGAGAACCGCTCGTAGCGCCAGGTGTCGTGGTCACGCTTGAGGCGGCCGTTCAACGCATACGGCGGGGAGGGCGGGATGGCGATGCCGAGCAGCGGGTAGAGGTCGGCAAGATCCTGCCCGCTCAGCGCGAACTGCAGGTCGAACACGCGCAGCTGGAATGGATTGGTGAGCGTGCCGGTGGCGACGGCGTGGGTAGCGCCGGCGCGGCCGTCAAGGTGGATGCGGAACGGGTGGTCGCTGTCGGTCAGCTCCAGCGGGGATTCGGTGCCACCGCGCAGGGTGAACGGGTTGCCCTGCCAGCGTCCCTTGCCCTGCACCAGCAGCGGCGGCGCGCCGTCGGTCTGCTTCGGTTGGCCGCTGCGCACCTCCATGCGGATATCCGTGCGGCCGAGCGCGTCGAGGAACTGCAGACGACCGTCGTCGATGCGCAGTCGCTTGAGCTGGGGACGTGTCCCGCCGGCGCTGTCACCGAGGAAGTCCCAGTTGCCGGGCTCACCCTTGCGCGGGGCAGTCTCCAGCAGCAGGTCCGGCCGGGTCAGACGTACTTCGGGCAGTTCCACGCGGCCGCGCAGCAGTGGCCAGAGCCGCACGTCGATCTCGACGCGGTCGGCCGTGGCCATGTTCGGCTGCTTTGCCCAGCGGGCATTGGCGAAGGTGATCGCATCGGCGCGAAGGGTGCTGGTGCGGCCGAGGTCGACGTCGAGATTCCCGATCTGCAGCGCACGGCCGGTGCGGGCCTGCACCGCGCGTTCAACCGGGCCCTTGAACCAGTTCCAGTCCCAGAGCGCGATCAACACCAGCACCGCCGCGAGCAGGAAGACCAGCACGGTCAGCCAGCGGCGGCCCCGGGGACCGGGGCGACGGAGGCGCCAGCGGGGCGAGCGCCGTGCAGCAGGGGAGGCGGCAGCATTCACGCTGCCATGGTTGCCCCCTCATCGTGGACGGGGCGCGAAGCGTCCATGTGCGTGGCGTGCACAAGTGGCGCGGACGCCGGTTTACAGCACCTGCATGGTCACTGCGACGAAGTGGCAGACGCTGCCACCGATCACGAACAGGTGCCAGATCGCGTGCGAATAGGGAATCGATTCGCGATGGTAGAAATAGGTGCCCAGTGTGTACGACAGGCCGCCGGCCAGCAGCCAGCCCAGCGTCCAGCCGTCGATCGAAGCCAGCATCGGCTTGACCGCCACGATCACCAGCCAGCCCATGGCGACGTAGATGGCCGTGGACAGGCGCTTGAAGCGACCGGTGTAGAACAGCTTGAACACCACACCGGCCAGGGCCAGGGTCCAGATTGCGGCGAACAGGCCCCAGCCCCACGGGCCGCGGAGACCGATCAGGGTGAACGGGGTGTAGGTGCCTGCAATCAGCACGTAGATCGCGCAGTGGTCGAACACCTTGAGTCGCCCCTTGGCGACCGGATGCTGGATGGCGTGGTACAGGGTCGAGGCGGTGTACAGCAGCAGCAGCGCAATGCCGAACACGATGGCACCGGCCAGCTGCCAGCCATCGCCGTAGATCGCGGCCAGGGTGATCAGGACCGCGCCGGCACCCAGCGCGAACACGGCACCCAGGCCGTGGGTCAAGGCACTTGCGATTTCTTCGCGGATCGAAGCAACGGAAGTCGTGGACATGGCGTAGGCATCGTTCGCGGGGAGGTGGGGACCCGCGCCCCCCTATCATCGCCGCGATGGGCGGGATGTGCACGCCCGTCACCGTATGGTCGATGAATTACCGGCCTGCGCCGGTAGGGGGAGCGCCCTTTCCTTGCGGAAAGGGACCTGACCCCGTTGTTCAGCCCGCCGAAACGGTATGGGCGGCTTCGCGCGTGGCCGAGAAGCGGACATCCGGCGAGCGCTCCTGCGCCAGCTGCAGGTTGACCCGGGTCGGCGCCAGGTAGACCAGGTGCCCGGCGGCATCCAGGGCCAGGTTCAGCGCGTTCTTCTCGCGGAATTCTTCCAGCTTCTTCTCGTTGCTGCAGTGGACCCAGCGCGCGGTGGTCACGCTGACCGGCTCGAAGGTGGCTTCCACGCCGTACTCGTCCTTCAGTCGGTAGGCGGCTACGTCGAACTGCAGCACACCGACCGCACCCAGGATCAGGTCGTTGCTGGTGAGCGGGCGGAAGAACTGGGTCGCGCCTTCCTCGGACAGCTGGGCCAGGCCCTTCTGCAGCTGCTTGAGCTTGAGCGGATCGCGCAGGCGGGCGCGGCGGAACAGTTCCGGGGCGAAGTTGGGGATGCCGGTGAAGGTCACCGCTTCGCCTTCGGTGAAGGTATCGCCGATGGAGATGGTGCCGTGGTTGTGGATGCCGATCACATCGCCCGGCCAGGCCTCGGCCGCGATCTCGCGGTCGCTGGCCATGAAGGTCAGCGCGTTGGCCAGTTTCATTTCCTTGCCGGTGCGCACGTGGAAGGTCTTCATGCCGGCGCTGAAACGGCCGGAGCAGACGCGCATGAAGGCCACGCGGTCACGGTGCTGCGGGTCCATGTTGGCCTGGATCTTGAACACGAAGCCGGTCAGCTTGTTCTCTTCCGGGGCGATCTCGCGGCCGGTGGTCGAACGCGCCTGCGGCGACGGTGCATGCTCGACGAAGAAGTCCAGCAGCGGCTGCACGCCGAAGTTGTTCACGCCGGAGCCGAAGAACACCGGGGTCTGCTTGCCGGCGCGGTAGGCGTCCAGGTCGAACGGGTGGCTGGCGCCCTGCACCAGTTCCAGCTCGTCGCGCAGGTCGGCCAGCATCTGTGCACCGATCTTCTCGGCCAGGCCGGGGGCATCGATGGACGGGAAGATGGTCGAGTCCTGGCGGGTGAAGTTGCGGCCGGGCTCGTACAGGTGCACTTCACCGGTCAGCAGATGGACCACGCCCTTCAGGCGCTGGCCCATGCCGATCGGCCAGGTCACCGGCGCGCACTGGATGCCGAGCACGGTTTCCACCTCATCCAGCAGCTCGATCGGGTCCTTGCCCTCGCGGTCGAGCTTGTTGATGAAGGTCATGATCGGGGTGTCGCGCAGGCGGCACACTTCCATCAGCTTGATGGTGCGCTCTTCCACGCCCTTGGCCACGTCGATCACCATCAGCGCCGAGTCGACCGCGGTCAGCACGCGGTAGGTGTCCTCGCCGAAGTCGGCGTGGCCGGGGGTGTCGAGCAGGTTGACGATCTTGCCTTCGTACGGGAACTGCATCACCGAGGAGGTCACGGAGATGCCGCGCTCCTTTTCCAGTGCCATCCAGTCGGAGGTGGCATGGCGGGCGGCCTTGCGGCCCTTCACCGAACCGGCCATCTGGATCGCGCCTCCGAACAGCAGCAGCTTTTCGGTCAGCGTGGTCTTGCCGGCGTCAGGGTGGGAAATGATGGCGAAGGTGCGGCGACGCGACGCTTCGTTGGCGACTTCGGACATGGCAGTGGCGCCCGCCCGGGGCGCTTTTCAAAGAGATAAGCGCCCGATTATACCGGCCGGGGCCGGTCAGCGCCCGGTCCCGCCGTCGGCTTCGCCGTGGCGGGCGAACTGCAGCTGGCCCTGTTCGGCGAAGATGCGCACCGGCACCGAGCGCAGGCCCATGCCGCGGTTGACCTGCACCACGAAGTGCAGGTGCGGCGCGCTGCTGTAGCCGCTGTTGCCGGACAGGCCGATCGGCTGCCCGGCCCCCACGGCCTGGCCGCGACGCACGCGCATGCCGCCGGCCTGCAGATGGCCGTACAGGGCCATGCTGCCGTCACTGTGCAGCACGCGGATGAAGTTGGCGCGGGCGCCATCGCGCTCGCGGTCCTGGCCGTTGCCACGGAAGCCATCCTGGATCTGCATCACCGTGCCCTCGCGCGCGGCCAGCACCAGGGTGCCCTCCGGCAGAGCGAAGTCGACCGCATCGTGGTTCTCCTCGTCGCCATGGCTGAACCGTCCCTGCGGCGCCTGGTCCACGCGCAGGCGGGCTGCATCGAAGGGCAGGCGATAGGCAACATCCTCGGCCTGCGCGGCCGGGTTGCCCGGCACCGACTGCAGGCGCAGGTCCAGCGTGCGCCCATCGATCGGGGCGGGCAGGTGGCCGACCACCAGGCTGCTGTCGCCCTGGATCAGTGACTGCACCGGCAGGCTGTCGACCGGGTGACCGGGGGCCGCGCGCAGTTCGATCTGCAGCGGGCCGGCCAGGGCGTTGTCGATGCGTGCCTGCCATTGCCCGCCGACCGGCTGCAGGCGCAGCTGGGCCATGGGGGCGGCGCCCGCGGACCCGCCTGCGGGCGTCGCCTGGCCAGGCAGGGGAACCAGTCCCCAGCCCTGGCGCCAGTCGTCGGCGTGCACGCTCGCGCTCGCCAGCAGGGACAACAGCAGGCAGGACAGGGGCAAGCGCGACATCGGCGTTTCCAGCGGAATGGACCGCCGGGACTGTACCCGATCCTGAACGGGGCGACCGGAACGGACTGCGCAGTGTGGACCTGAAAATATTCATCGCTTTATCCGCATGAAGGGATTGACAGTGCCGGAAAGGGCTGGCATCGTGGCTCCACCATCGAGACCGGCAGAGGGACAGGCCCTTTGAAGCCGGGGCAGCCCGCAGGCGCGCAAGCGTCTGCGTAGGTGCCAAATCCTGCGGGGACCGTGGCGTCCACCGAAAGATGGTTCGAACCATGCACCCCACGTGCATCTCGAACGCGGGCCCCGCGAAGGCTCGATGGCCGATTCCCCAACCGGATCCCGCCATGAGCTTCGCCGCCAGTACCGCCATTCGCTCCGAGTCCTTTGTCCCCGTCAGCGTGCCGGTCGAAGACCGCGTGCATGCCGAGCGCGGCGAGTTCGCCGCGGTGCTGTCGATGCGCCACGCCGGCCCCAGCCCGGTGCGCCTGCGCTATGAGTGGGTCGGCCCGGCCGATGCACCGGTGGTGGTGCTGGCCGGTGGCATCTCCGCGCACCGCCACGTGGCGTCCAATGCACAGTTCGGCGAGAAGGGCTGGGCCGAAGACCTGGTGGGCAGCGGGCGCGCGCTGGATCCGCAGCAACTGCGCGTGCTGGCCTTCGACTTCATCGGTGCCGACGGTGCGCTGGATGTGCCGATCGATACCGCCGACCAGGCCGATGCGCTGGCGCTGCTGCTGGACCACCTCGGCATCCGTGCGCTGAAGGCGTTCGTGGGCTATTCGTATGGTGCGCTGGTCGGCCAGCAGTTCGCGATCCGGCACCGGGCCCGCGTGCGCCAGCTGGTGCTGGCCAGCGGCGCGCATCGCCCGCATCCCTATGCCGCCGCCTGGCGCGCGCTGCAGCGCCGTGCGGTCGCGCTTGGCCAGCTGCAGTGCGGCGAAGACCACGGCCTGGCCCTGGCGCGGCAGTTCGCCATGCTCAGCTACCGCACGCCGGAAGAATTCGGCGAGCGCTTCGATGCCGCGCCGGAAGTGATCAACGGCCGCGTACGCGTGGCCGCCGAAGACTACCTCGACGCGGCCGGTGCGCAGTACGTCGCGCGCACGCCGGTGACCGCCTACCTGCGCCTGTCCGAATCGATCGACCTGCATCGTGTCGACCCCACCGCGATCCTGCCGCCGACCGTGGTGGTGGCCGTGGAGGGTGACCGCCTGGTGCCGCTGGCCGACCTGGTCGGCCTGGTCGAAGGGCTGGGCCCGCGCGGCAGCCTGCGCGTGCTGCGCTCGCCTTACGGCCATGACGCCTTCCTCAAAGAAACCGATCGCATCGACGCGATCCTCGCCACCGCCTTCCGCACTTCTGGAGAGTCCGCATGAGCCTGCACGCAAACGAGCCGTCCTGTAGTCGCACCACTGCCGCCGTCCGTGCCGGCATCGATCGGGACACCGCGCATGGCGCGGTCACGCCGCCGATCGTGCTGTCGTCGAACTTCAGCTTCGAAGGCTTCGGCAACAAGCGCCAGTACGACTACACGCGCAGTGGCAACCCGACCCGCGACCTGCTGGGTGAGGCGCTTGCGGAACTGGAGGGCGGCGCCGGCGGCGTCATCACCGCCACCGGCATGGGAGCAATCAACCTGGTGCTGAACGCGCTGCTGCAGCCGGGCGATACGCTGGTGGTGCCGCACGATGCATACGGTGGCAGCTGGCGCCTGTTCAATGCGCTGGCCCGGAAGGGACACTTCGAACTGGTCACTGCCGACCTGACCGACCCGCGTGCGCTCGCCCAGGCACTGGCGACCCAGCCGAAGCTGGTGCTGGTGGAAACCCCGTCCAACCCGCTGCTGCGCATCACCGACCTGCGCTTCGTCATCGACGCCGCGCACAAGGCCGGTGCCCTCGTCGTGGTCGACAACACCTTCCTGTCGCCGGCCCTGCAGCAGCCGCTGTCGTTCGGTGCGGACCTGGTGCTGCATTCGACCACCAAGTACATCAATGGTCACAGTGACGTGGTCGGCGGCGCCGTGGTCGCGCGCGATCCGGCGCTGCACGAACAGCTGGTGTGGTGGGGCAATGCGCTGGGCCTGACCGGTTCGCCGTTCGATGCCTTCCTGACCCTGCGCGGCCTGCGCACGCTGGACGCGCGCCTGCGCGTGCACCAGGAGAACACCGCATCGGTCGTTGCCCTGCTGGACCAGCATCCGGCCGTCGGCAGGGTGTACTACCCGGGCCTGGCCGATCATCCGGGCCACGCCATCGCGGCGCGCCAGCAAAGCGGTTTCGGCGCGATGCTGTCGTTCGAACTGGCGCACTGCGCCGGTGACGATCCGCATGCGGCGGTGCGCGCGTTCGTCGATGGCCTGCGCTGCTTCACCCTGGCCGAATCGCTGGGCGGCGTCGAAAGCCTGATCGCCCATCCGGCGACCATGACCCATGCGGCGATGAGCGCCGAAGCGCGTGCGGCGGCCGGCATCAGTGAAGGACTGCTGCGCCTGTCGATCGGCATCGAGGCTGAGCGTGACCTGCTGGCCGATCTCGGCGCCGCGCTGCAGCGCGCCGAAGCGGTGATCGACGCGGCCGCACGCCGCAAACAGGTGGTGGACGCATGAGCGCGCTCGCCGCTGAAATTCCCGCGCTGGGCACGGGGCGGCTGGCGCTGCTCGGCACCGGCACGGTCGGGTCGGCCTTCGTGCAGCGTTACCAGGCGTTGCAGGCACGCGGGCTGGAACTGCCCAGCGTGCAGTGGCTGGCCAACTCGCGCACCGCACTGGCGATCGACCGCGATCTGGCGTTGCCGCTGGTGCTGGCGCGCCGCGCACCGCGCGACGGCCTCAGTTCGCCGCCTTGGGCCAGCGCCGAAGGCCTGGAGCGGGGCGATGTGGTGGTCGATGCCACCGCCAGCGAAGAGGTGGCCGCGCGCCACGTGCAGTGGCTGGCGCGGGGCGTGCATGTGGTCACCGCCAACAAGCTCGGCCGCGGCGCGCAACTGGCACGCGCCACGGCCATCGCCGAGAGCTGCGCCGACAGTGGTGCGCGTTATGGCGACAGCGCTACCGTCGGTGCCGGCCTGCCATTGTTGAGCAGCCTGCGCGCGCTGGTCGCCGGTGGCGACCGTATCCATGCCATCGAGGGCGTGCTGTCCGGATCGCTGGCGTGGCTGTTCCACCGCTACGACGGGCAGTCGCCGTTCTCGGCGGCGGTGCGCGAGGCGCTGGCGGCCGGCTACACCGAACCCGATCCGCGCCTGGACCTGTCCGGCGAGGACGTGCGCCGCAAGCTGCTGATCCTGGCACGCAGCAGCGGGCTGGCCCTGGATGCCGCGCAGGTGCAGGTGGATTCACTGGTCCCGGACGCGCTGGCAGCGCTGCCGCTGGAGGATGCAGTGGCTGCACTGGAGCAGCTGGATGCACCGCTGCAGGCGCGTTGGCAACAGGCACGGGACAACGGCCGCGTGCTGCGTTTCGTGGGCCGTGTTGACGGCCAGGGTGCACAGGTCGGCCTGCGCGAACTGCCGTCCGATCACCCGTTGGCGCAGGGCGCAGGCACCGACAACCGCGTGGCCATCCACAGCGATCGCTATCAGCGCCAGCCGCTGTTGATCCAGGGACCGGGTGCCGGTGCGGAAGTCACCGCTGCCGCCCTGCTGGATGACGTGCTGCGGATCGTGGGTTGATCGCAGGGTGCCTGTAGAGCCGAGCCGATGCTCGGCTCTACAGGAGCACAACCGGTCAGCGTGACTTCAAGGACTTCAGCAACGCGGTGTTGAACTGCTTGGGGTCCTGCACCTGCGGCGAATGGCCCAGTTCGGCGAACTCGACCAGGGTCGCCCCGGGAATTGCCGCAGCCGCCGCCTTGCCGAGCGCCGGATAGTTGCCCAGCGTCGCCTTCACCGCCGGCGGCGCCAGGTCGCGCCCGATCGCGGTGCGGTCCTTCTGGCCGATGAACAGTGTGGTCGGCACGTGCAGGTGCTTCAGCTCGTAAACCACCGGTTGGTTGAACACCATGTCCGAGGCCAGCGCCTGGCTCCATGCAACAGCCTGCTTGCCCGGCCCTTCGTACATGCCCGACTGCATCCGCGCCCACGGTTCGTAGGCCGGCTTCCACTTGCCGTCGTAGTACACCTCCAGCTGGTAGCGGCGGATGCTGTCATAGCTGATGTTCATTTCGCCGGCGTACCACGCGTCCACGCTGCGCCACGGAACGCCCAGCGCCTTCCAGTCCTCCAGCCCGATCGGGTTGACCAGCGACAGGCTGCGCAGGTCCTGCGGGAACATCAGCGCGTAGCGTACCGCCAGCATGCCGCCCATCGAGTGGCCCACCAGATGCACCGGTACCTCGCCCAGCTGCAACTGCTGCAGCAGGGCATGGGTGTTGGCGGCCAGTTGCGCGAACGAATACTGGTAGCGCTCGGGCTTGCTGGATTTGCAGAAGCCCACCTGGTCCGGGGCGATCACCCGGTAGCCGGCGGCGACCAGCGGCTTGATCGATTCCTTCCAGGTGGCCGCGCAGAAATTCTTGCCGTGCAGCAGCACCACCACGCCAATCGGTGCCTTCTTCGGCGCGATGTCGAGGTAGGCCATCTCCAGCGGCTGGCGCTGCGATTCCAGCGCGAAGGTCTTTACCGGATAGCCATAGTCGAAGCCCTCCAGCCGCGGCCCGTAGGTGGGCGCGGCCAGGGCAGGCAGCGGAAGGCAGGAAAGCAGGGCGGCGGCGATCACGCGCATGGGGCAATCCGGGGCGGGGAAACCCCGAGCCTAACCGGAACGCGGTGACGGTGTCGCCCGTGCGGGCCAGGGCGGACGGGGGAGCGTCGACTGTTGGTCGACTGCACTTCCCTCAGGCCGTGAAAATCCCGCGCTGCGCGCGATAGTCGACTAACAGTCGACTCTACCCGTGGCCCGTCGCCATCGCGCCGGAGCCGGCCGCCCTCAACACTCGATGACGTTCACCGCCAGGCCACCGCGGCTGGTTTCCTTGTATTTGTCCTGCATGTCGCGGCCGGTATCGCGCATGGTCTTGATGACCTTGTCCAGCGACACCTTGTGCTTGCCATCACCGCGCATCGCCATGCGCGAGGCGTTGATCGCCTTCACCGCACCCATCGCGTTGCGCTCGATGCAGGGGATCTGCACCAGGCCACCGATCGGATCGCAGGTCAGGCCGAGATTGTGTTCCATGCCGATCTCCGCGGCGTTCTCGATCTGGCTCGGGTTGCCACCCAGGGCCGCGACCAGGCCGCCGGCGGCCATCGAGCAGGCCACGCCGACCTCGCCCTGGCAGCCCACTTCGGCCCCGGAGATCGAAGCGTTTTCCTTGTACAGGATGCCGATCGCCGCCGAGGTCAGCAGGAAGTCGAACACGCGCTGCTCATTGGCGCCGGGGCAGAAACGATCGAAGTAATGCAGCACCGCCGGCAGCACGCCGGCGGCGCCATTGGTCGGCGCGGTCACTACACGGCCGCCGGCCGCGTTCTCTTCATTCACCGCCAGCGCATACAGGTTGACCCAGTCCAGCGTGGTCAGCGGGTCGCGCATCGCCGCTTCCGGCTTCGACGACAGCTCGCGGTACAGCGCCGGTGCACGACGGCCGACCTTCAGGCCACCGGGCAGCACGCCTTCCTCGCGGATGCCGCGCGCCACGCAGGACTGCATCGCGCTCCAGATCTCGCGCAGATTGGCACGGATCTCGTCTTCGCTGCGCCAGCACTTCTCGTTCTCGAACATCAGCTGGGCGATGCTCAGGCCGCTGCGCGCGGTCTGCGCCAGCAGTTCGTCGCCACTCTTGAACGGGTAGGGCAGCGGGGTCTCATCGGGCACGATGCGGTCATCGGCCGCATCGTCCTGGTTGACCACGAAGCCCCCCCCGACGGAGTAGTAATCGCGGGTGGCGATCACTTCGTCCTCGGCGTTGTACGCGGTGAAGCGCATGCCGTTGGTGTGGTAGGGCAGCTTCTGGCGCTTGTTCATGCCGAGGTCGCGCTTCTCGTCGAAGGCGATCTCGTGCTGGCCCATCAGCTGGATGCGCTTGCTGCTGCGGATGCGCTCCAGCGTGGCCGGAATGATGTCCGGGTCGATCAGGTTCGGCCGCTGGCCTTCCAGGCCGAGCAGGATCGCCTTGTCGGTGCCGTGGCCGCGGCCGGTCAGCGCCAGCGAGCCGTAGACATCGGCGCGGATGCGCGCGACCTCGTGCAGGCGGCCCGGGTCGAGCAGCCAGCGATGGATGAATCGCTCGGCGGCCTTCATCGGCCCGACGGTGTGCGAGGAACTCGGGCCAATGCCGATCTTGAAAACGTCGAACGTGCTGACAGCCATGGTTGCCGTACTGCGGGTACCGGAAGAGACCGCTATTCTAGCGGTTCACGCCGCAGTTCCATGGCTGCGGCGCAGCATTTCCGCCACGGGAGCCCGGCCGGTGTTGATCCTTATCCAGCGTGACGATTGCCACCTGTGCGATATGGCCCTGGCCGAGCTGGCCAGGGCGCAGGCGCCGGAGTTCGAATCGGTGTTCCTGGATGACCAGCCCGCGCTGGAGGCCCGCTACGGCGCGCGGGTGCCGGTACTGCGTGACGAGCGCGGCGACCGCGAGCTGGACTGGCCGTTCGACGCGGCCACGGTGCAGGCGTGGTTGGCCGCCGACCGGTAGTGCCGGGCGCTGGCCGGCACCCCGGCTGTTCCCGGTGATGCCGGCCAGCGGCCGGCACTACCCAATGCGTTGCGATGCCCGGTGATGCCGGCCAGCGGCCGGCACTACCGGAAGCGATTTATTTCGCGTCGAACTTCACGATCGTGCTGATCGCGGTTTCATCCGGGATGGTCTTGGTGTCGGCCCAGTCACCGCCGCCGACGCCGAAGTCCAGTCGCTTGACCGTGGCCTTGCCGGTCAGTACCGGCTGGGTGCCCGGCTTCCAGGTGAAGGTCAGCGTGACCGGCTTGCTGACGCCGCGCAGTTCCAGCGTGCCATCGGCGGCGAACTGGTCGTTGCCCACCGCGCGGAAACCCTTGGCGGTGTAGCGCGCCGTGGCGAACTTGCCGACATTGAAGAAGTCGGCGCCCTGCAGGGTCGAATCACGGTCGCTGTTGCCGCTCTTGGCCCCGGCCAGCGGAATCACCACGTCCAGCGAACCGGCGGCCGGATTGGCCGGGTCGAAGCTGAGCTTGGTGGCGAAGCCGGGGAAGCTGCCGGTGAACACTTCACCGTCGTACTTGGTGGCAAACACCAGGATCGAGCCGGCACCCGGGGCCTGCGCATAGTCGGCGGCGAGCGCCGGGGCAGTGGCCAGCATGCCGGCCAGGGCGGCGGCCACAGCGGCCGGGGTGGTCAGTTTCAGGTTCATCGGTCAGTCCTTCTGAGGGGAGGCGAGCCAACCGCGTGGCAACATGCGGGACAGTGTTGCATCGCGCTGGAACAGGTGGTGGTAGAAGGCAGCGCCGGCATGTGCCAGCACCACCGCGATCAGCAGCCAGAAGCCATATTCGTGCAGGGCATGGGACACCGCGACGACCTGCGGATCCGGCGCGCTCAGCTTGGGCACGTCAACCAGGCCGAACCAGCGGAACGGGCGCAGGCCACTGGCCGAATCGTACAACCAGCCCGACAGCGGAATGGCGAACATCAGCACGTACAGCAGCACGTGGGTGGCACTGGCGATGCGCTCCTGCCAGCTGGGCACGCCCGGCACCGGCTTCGGCGCACCGGCATACAGGCGCCAGCCGAGACGGAACAGCACCAGGGCCAGGACCGTGATGCCGATCGACTTGTGCGCGGTGTACACCCAGAAGTACTTGGGCGTCTTGGGCAGTTCGCCCATGGTCAGGCCGACCACGCCGAGGGCGAGGATCAGCAGTGCGATCAACCAATGCAGGATCTGGCTGACACTTCCCCACGCGGCGGGGGTGTTCTTGGCGGTCATGAAGGGTCCTTGGGGGCCGTCGTGTGGTCGGAGTGGGAAACAGGAGCCGGAGTTCCCGGGGCATCGTTGCGGTCGAGGGTGGCTTCGGCCTCGATCCGCACCTGCACCGCATCACCGATGACGCCCGGCCAGGCGGTGATGCCGAACGCGCGCCGGCTCAGCGTGGTGCTGGCGGAAAAACCGGCGGTACGTCGGAATGGAGGAAGCGGGTAACGCTTGAGCGCGTTGAAGGTCACATCCAGGGTGACTTCCTGGCTGACCCCACGCAGGGTCAGCGTGCCGATCACATGCGCGTGCCTGGCATCGATCGCCTCCACCCGGCTGGAGACGAAGCGCGCGGTCGGGTAACGCTCGCCGTCGAGCAGGCTGCGGGCCAGCGTGGCCTGGTTCCACTTGGCGTCGCCCAGGTCCAGTCGCGACACCGGGATATCCACCTCCAGAGTGGCGTCGCGCCAGTTGTCGGGATCGAACCGAACCCGGCCCTCGCTGCCGGACACCGTGCCCATGGCCTGCGAGTAGCCCGCGTGGTCGATGGAGAACAGCACCCGCGTATGCACCGGATCGAGGCGGTAGGTATCAGCGGCCGCCCAGGCAGGAGCGGTGGCGAGCAGCATCGGCAGCAGGGCCAGGCAGGGACGCATCGATGGCGGGCTCCGGAAGGGGACGCTGCGATCATACGCACAGCCCCCCGACAACGTTGCGTACATGGCTGCAACAGTTCGTGGTGGCGCCATCGCTGGAAACAGGCTGTTGCAGCCATGAACCCGGCCCTGTGTGACAATCGGGCCAGGACAGGGGGTTCAGGATGACGAGCGGCTGGCGCCGGTGGTGCCGTGGCATCGCGGGTATGGGACTGCTGCTGATGGCGTTGGCCACGGCGGCTGCGACCCTGGATATCGCAGAAACACCGCGCCTGCGCCGCTTCGGTGCCGCCGAAGGCTTGCCGTCGCGCATGGTGGTGGCGTTGGCCGAGGACCGGCAGGGCCATATCTGGGCCGCCACCGATGGCGGGCTCGCCCGCTACGACGGCAACAGCCTGCGGGTCTGGGAGCACGACCCGGAACAGCCGGGCGCGCTGCCGGGAAACGAAATCGAGACCCTGCTGATCGATCCGCTGGACCGCGTCTGGGTGGGCATCAACGGCAAGGGCGTGGCCCGCCTGGATGCCGACCGCGAGCGCTTCCGGACCTTCGACAAGGTCAATGCCACCTGCCAGGGGCAGTTCTGGGCACTGGCCTATGTCGACGATGCATTGTGGATCGGCACCAACAACCACGGCGTCTGCCGCCTGGGCGAAGACGGCAGCGTGCGCCTCTACACCCATGATCCAGCGCACCCGGATGGGCTGCCCAGCAACAGCATTTTCACCAGCCTGGTCGATGCGCAGGGGCGCCTGTGGGTAGGCACCGAAGCCGGTGTGGCGCGATGGAATGGCAGCGGATTCGAGCCGGTGGCCGCGTCGCAGCTGGGAACGCTGAGCGTGCTGCGGTTGAGCCGTGATGCGGACGGTTCGATCTGGGTCGGCAGCCAGAACGACGGGCTGTACCGTATCGATGCGCAGGATCGGGTCAGTCGCCCGCGATGGGCCGACAGTGCCCAGCTGCGCTCGGCGCTGGTGCTGGCCGATCGCCAGGGGGGCTACTGGGCCGGCACCTCCGATGGCCTGTTGCGGGGCGACGCGGCCGCGCTGCGCCGGCTGGAGGGCGACCGCGGCAGTGGCTTCCTGACCGCGCACAGCGGTGTGCTGGATCTGCTGCAGGATCACGAGGGTGGGTTGTGGGTGGCCCTGCTGACCCAGGGCCTGGCCTATCTGCCACCGGACTGGCGGCGCTTCTCGATCTGGAACCAGCTCGACGGCAAGCCGTTGGACAGCCAGTACCTGTTGAGTGCGGCCAGCGACGGGAAGAACTACTACGTCGGCTCGGCGCGCGGGGTCTACCAGCTGGATGCGCAGGGCACGCTGCGCCTGCTGGCCACCGATCGGCAGCTGGGCAACGGCGTGGTGTGGTCGGTGCTGCCGCGCCCGGACGGTCGCCTGTGGCTCGGGCGCGGCGGCCGCATCACCCTCTACGATCCGGCCTCCGGTGCATTGCGTGACCTGCGGATCGACGGCAGTGCCGACCTGCGCCAGCGCATCGATCTGATGCGCGAGGCCCCTGACGGTACGGTGTGGGTGTCGGTGATGGGCCTGGAACTGCAGCAGCGAAGTGCAGAGGGCCGGCTGCTGCACCGCTATCCGCTGGAGTATTTCCGCGGTACCGCCGATGCGCCGATCGAGCAGATCCGCTTCGACGCCCACGGCCGGCCGTGGGTGATGGGTGACATGGGCATCTGGCGTGAGCAGGCCGGACGCTTCGAGGCGGTGCCGGGCGTATCGCGGGGGCCGATCTACGACCTGGTGTGGATCGATCCGCAGCAGTTGTGGCTGGCGCGCCAAGGTGCTTTCGAGCGCTACCAGTGGGACGGCATGAGCCTGCGCCTGATCCAGCGCATCGACGGCGGCGCCGGCGTGCCACCGCTGACCATGGGGGGGCTGGCCCTGGCCGCCAACGGCCAGTTGTGGGCGACCACGCCGCGCGGCCTGCTGCGCTGGGATCCGAAGACGCGGCGCCTGCAGCAGTTCAACGAGCGCGACGGCCTGTCCGACGCGGAGTTCACGGGCCGGCCACCGGCGGTGAACGCCGATGGTCGCGTGCTGGCGGTGACCCAGACCGGTTTGGTTGCCTTCGATGTGAACGCCGACGACACCGTGCTGCCGGCGTCATCGCTGGTGATCGCCGAAGTGCGGGTGCGCCGCGACGACGCCCGCGGCTGGCAGCCGTTGCCGCTCACCGGCACCCTGCTGCTGGGGCCGGATGACCGCGACCTGCAGATCGATGCGCGGCTGCTGTCCTACGCCAGCCCGCAGGGCAACCGCTACCGGTTCCGCGTGCAGGGCTACGACCAGGACTGGGTGGAGCAGGGCGGTGATGGCCAGCGCACCCTGTCGCGGCTGCCGACCGGCAGCTACCTCATCGAGGTACAGGCCGCGACTGCCCGGGGCGCGTGGACGCCTTCGCAGCAATTGCAGGTGAAGGTGCTGCCGCCGTGGTGGCGAAGCGGCATGGCGATCTTCGGCTACATCCTGCTGGGGTCGTTGCTGCTGGTGATCCTGGTCTGGTCGATCCGGGCGCGGCTGCGGCGTCGCCAGCAGTGGCAGTTGACGGTGCACAAGCAGCAGCTGGCCGAACAGGCCTCGCAGGCCAAGAGCCGTTTCCTGGCCACGCTGGGCCATGAAGTGCGCACGCCGATGACCGGCGTGCTGGGCATGAGCGAACTGCTGCTGGCCACCCCGCTGGACCCGGTACAGCGCAGCTATGCCGGCTCGATCCAGCAGGCCGGCAGCCACCTGCTGCGGCTGGTCAATGATGCGCTGGACCTGGCCCGCATCGAAGCCGGGCGGCTGGAACTGGACCTGCGCCCGTTTGACCTCGGCGAACTGCTCGACCAGGTGCAGGGCCTGATGCAGCCGATGGCGCAGCAGCGCCAGCTGGAATTCCGGCGCGGCGAGGACCCGCCCGGGCCGATCACGGTCAGTGGCGACGAGATGCGGGTGCGCCAGATCCTGCTGAACCTGCTCGGCAACGCCATCAAGTTCACCGAACGTGGCCACGTCGGCCTGGCCGTCCGCCTGGAAGAAAAGGGCGGGCTGTGCTTTGAAGTGCATGACAGCGGCCCGGGCATCAATGCCGAGCAGCAGCAGCGCCTGTTCCATCGCTTCGAGCAGGCTGACGGCCCGCGCACTGCCTCGCGCTACGGGGGCAGCGGGTTGGGGCTGGCGATCTGCCAGGAGCTGGCGGTGGCGATGGGCGGGCGTATCGATGTGGTCAGCCAGCCCGGCAGGGGCGCGCGCTTCCGCGTTCGCCTGCCATTGCCCTGGACGCGGCAGGCTGTCAGCCCGGCGGGCGAGGCGGCAGTGCTGCCGGTACTGCCACCGTTGCGCATCCTGCTGGTGGAGGACGATGCCACGGTGGCCGAGGTCATCGCCGGCCTGTTGCGCGTGCGCGGGCACACGGTGGTGCACGTGCTGCACGGCCTGGGCGCGTTGTCGGAGATCGCCACCGACGGCTTCGACGTGGGCCTGCTCGATCTCGATCTGCCCGCGCTGGATGGTACGGCCATCGCCCGCCAGCTGCGCACGATGGGCTATGACCTGCCCCTTGTGGCGGTGACCGCCCGTTCCGATGCCTATGCCGAAACCCAGGTGCTGGCGGCTGGCTTCGATGGCTTCCTGCGCAAGCCGGTGACCGGCGACCTGCTGGTGGCGGCCATCGCCCAGGCGCGTGCGAAGCGACAGGCGACTGCGTGACCGCGCCGGCGCCGGGCGTGAACGGTGCGACTTTCGGTTTACCATGCCGACGCCCGCGGCGCGGGAATCATCAGGACCAGCGTGAGGAGGCAATCGGTGGTGTATCTGCGGGCGGCGATGCTGCTGCTGGTCCTGCTGTGCTGCGCGTTGCCCGTTGCGGCACAGCCGGTGCCGCCCAGCCCACGGCAGGTGACGGTGTTCGACGGCCTGCCGTCCAATACCGTCAACCGCATGGCCGAGGATCGCTACGGCTACCTGTGGATCGCCACCAACGATGGCCTGGCCCGCTACGACGGGCGTACCTACCGGGTGTGGCGTTCCGAGGATGGACTGCGTGACAACCGCATCTGGACGGTGCTGGTCGATGCCCGCAATCAGTTGTGGATAGGCACCGAGAACGCAGGCCTGGTACGCATGTCGGCCGACCGCAGGCAGCTGCACTTCTACGACCGCAGCAGCCAGCCGCTGATGGGCACCAACACGGTCTGGAGCCTGGCCAGCACGCCCGACGGCTCGATCTGGTTCGGCACCCACGAGGGCGGCCTGTACCGCCTGGACAGCCAAGACCGCCTGCAGCGCTTCCTGCCCGAGCCGAACAATCCGCGCAGCCTGCCGTCGTCGTCGGTGCCCTATCTGGCCACGCTGCCTGATGGCAGCCTGTGGATCGGCACCAAGCATGGCGTGGCGCGCTGGACCGGGACCGACTTCGAGCGCGTCGGCACGGACATCATTCCCAGCCTGCTGATCAACGGCCTGACCACCGAGCCGGACGGCAGCCTGTGGATCAGCACGATGGCCGGGGCCACCGTGCGCCGCCCGGACGGCCGCTTCGAGGCACCGCCGTGGAAGCTGCCACCGGGCGAGCAGGTGCTGGGCATGATGCTGCGCGACGAGCAGGGCGGGCACTGGCTGGACACGCGCACCGGGTTGGGACGTGCGGTGGATGGCCAGTACCAGACCGTGCCGCTGTACAGCGTCATCGCACGCGGCCCGGTACGGCCGAACTGGACCGGTGCCTATGAGGATCGGGAAGGCGGCATCTGGCTGGCCAGCACCAACGCCGGCCTGTGGCACCTGTTGCCGCGCTGGTGGCAGTTCTCGGTGCTGTCGCGCCTGGAGGACGACCCCACCTCGCTGCGCAATGCACTGGTGCTGGGCACCAGCCCGTCCAGCAACGGCGGCGTCTGGACGGTGGGCAGCCACGGTGCGCTGGATCGCTTCGATCCGAAGACGGGCCGGATCGAGCAGCACCGCACCTGGGTCAACGGCATGCACTGGCTGACCTCGGTGAGGGAGGACCGGCGCGGGCAGGTGTGGATTGGATCGAACGACGCATTGGTGCGCTATGACCCGCAGCGGCGCGAGCTGCGTCGCTGGGGCCGTGATGCCGGTGCTGATGCGGCGATGGAAGGGGTCATCGAATCGATGATGACCTGTGACGGCGACAGCCTCTGGCTGATGCTGCCCGCCGGCCTGCAGCAGCGCGACCTTGACGGACACCTGCGGCGCCAGCTGGACAATGGCCAGCGTGGGCTGCAGCAGGGCCAGCTCAACCTCGACGTGGAATGCGGACCGCAGGACCACATCTGGCTGGCCAGCAGTCGCGGCCTGTTGCAGTGGCTGCCGGAAAGCGAACGCTTCCAGCCGGTGCCGGGTGCGCCGGCAACCGCCATCCACGCGCTGCACGTGGGCCGGGATGGCCAGGTCTGGCTGTCCGAGGATGGCCGACTGTCGCGTTACCGCTGGAGCCAGGGGCGCCTGGAACGACAGGCGGTGGTGGGGGCCGAGCAGGGCTATCCGGCAATCTCCGCGACCGGCCTGGTGGTCGATGCACAGGGCGTGGCGTGGGCGACCAGCGCACGCGGCTTGGTGCGTGTCAGTGCGGATGGGCAGAGCGTGCGCCTGTATGGCGTGCACGACGGCCTGCCGAGCCAGGAATTCCGCGACCACACCTTGATCGCGGCGGGCGACGGCCATCTGGTGGCCGGAACGGCGGCAGGTGCGGTGGTGTTCGACCCGGAGCAGGTGCGGCCCTCGGTGCGTCGCGCCCCGCTGGTGATCGAGCGGGTGGAGGTGCGCCGCAACGAGCAGGTGCTGGACATGACCCACGATGCGCCGTTGCAGATCGCCGACGGCGACCGCGACCTGCGCATCGTCGCGCGGCTGCTGTCCTTCGCCGACTCGGCGTCAAATACCTACCGCTACCGCCTGGCCGGCTACGACCCCGATTGGGTCGAAGTCGGCCCGGCCGGCGAGCGCCTGTTCTCGCGCCTGGCGCCGGGCAGCTACCGGCTGGAAGTGCAGGCCCGGTCGGCCGACCACGTGTGGTCGCGGGTGCAGAGCCTGGAATTCCGCGTGCAGCCGCCATGGTGGCGCAGCCTGTCCGGCCTGCTGGTGCTGGCGTCGGTCGGGCTGCTGCTGACCAGCTGGTTCGCCTGGTTGTACCGGCGCCGCCTGCAGCGGCGCCATGCCTACCAGCTGGCGCTGCACAAGCAGGAACTCGCCGAGCAGGCTTCAGCGGCCAAGACCCGTTTCCTGGCCAATCTGGGCCATGAGATCCGTACGCCGATGACCGGTGTGCTGGGCATGAGCGAGCTGCTGCTGGCGTCGCCCCTGGACCCGCAACAGCGCGGCTACACACAGTCGATCCGGCATGCCGGCGAGCACCTGCTGCACCTGGTCAACGATGCGCTGGACCTGGCGCGGATCGAGTCCGGCCGCCTGGAGCTGCAGTCGAAGACCTTTGCGTTGAACGGCCTGCTGCACGACCTGGCGGCCCTGATGGGCCCGCTGGCCGCGCAGAAGGGCCTGCGCTTCACCCTCGACAACCAGCTGCCGCCGGGGCTGCAGGCCACCGGCGATGCCATGCGCGTGCGGCAGATCCTGCTCAACCTGCTGTCGAACGCGGTGAAGTTCACCAGCCGTGGCACCATCACCCTGCACGCGCGCTGCGATGGCGAGCTGCGCGCACTGCACTTCGAAGTGCGTGACACCGGCCCCGGCATCAGCCAGGAACAGCAGCAGCGCCTGTTCCGCCGCTTCGAGCAGGCCGACGGTGCACGTACCGCCGCGCAGTACGGTGGCAGCGGCCTCGGCCTGGCCATCTGCCGCGAGCTGGCGCACGCGATGCAGGGGCGCATCCAGGTGGAGAGCCAGCTGGGCCGGGGCACCTGTTTCGGCGTGACCCTGCCATTGCCGCTGGTGGTGGACAGTGATGCCGAGGGCGCCGCCGACGGGCATCGCGACGAGGCGGCCAACGTGCCGCCACTGCGGGTGCTGCTGGTCGAAGACGATGCCACCGTGGCCGATGTGGTGCGCGGACTGCTGAGCGCGCGTGGCCACGAGGTGGTGCACGCCGGCCATGCGCTGGCGGCGCTGCGCGAGATCAGTGCGGGCGATTTCGACGTCGGCCTGCTGGACCTGGACCTGCCGGGCCTGAGCGGTTTCGAGCTGGCCCAGCACCTGCGCAACCAAGGCTACATGCTGCCGTTGCTGGCGGTGACCGCACGGACCGACCCGGACCTGCAGCAGCAGGTGGAAGCGGTCGGCATCGGTGGCTTCCTGCGCAAGCCGGTGACCGGCGAGCTGCTGGTGGAAGCGATTGCCAAGGTGATGGGCAGGTAGGGAGTTCGGCAGGGCCTGCGGCCCTGCACCTGCTGCAAGCCGGAGGAACAGCAACAGCAACAGCAGAAGCAAAAGCTGGCTTCCTGTGGGATGGCGGGGTGGATCCGGTTGCGGGAGACGCCGTAAACCCATCCATGGGGGCTTGGCCGCGGCATCCATGCCGCGGACACTCCCGCAACCGGACCCACCCC